>QKIM01000520.1 GCA_003249585.1 Deltaproteobacteria bacterium | reverse complement strand
GCGTCGGTCTGGCGCAGGCGCATGACCATGCGGACCGTGAAGAGGGCGAGGAAGAGGGCGTAGTGGCACATGATGGAGGGGGTCGCCTCGCGGGTGGGGGTGAAGAAGGCCATGGTGGCCAGGGCCGCCAGGATGAAGGCCAGGTTCCCCGAGAGGAAGTCGCCCACCAGGGGCCTGTAGGCGTGGTTGCGGGTGTGCGCGAGGGTGTAAACCCCGGCGAAGACGATGGTGAGCAGGCCCGCGTCGTAGAAGAGGGCGTAGGTCGTGTAGAGCATGGGGGTGCCCGTTGAGTACCGGGCGAAGACCACGGTGCAGACCGTCCCGGTGATGAAGGAGGGGACGAGCATGACCGTGGCCGTGAGGAGGCCAGCGCCGGCGAAGAAGGCGCCCGTGCCGATCCTGGTCCAGCGCGCCGTGGAGCCCGAGAGGTTGTGGATGAGCAGGATCCCCATGGGGGGCAGCCACACCACATCGGCGAAGGCGAGCCGGGAGAGGAAGCCGGCCGTGACCGTATTGTGACAGACGACCCACTCGAGGACCTGGTAACCCGCCAGGAAGAAGAGGATGAGGGCCGCTGGGAGGATGATTTTGCGTTCTCCCGGTCCGCGCAGCACCCAGAGGCCTGCGGTGATCTCGAAGAGGGCGGTTATGACGGAGAGATAAGGGGTGTAGGCCATGGAAGCTCCTTGCAAATCGCTGAACGGAACTATATCAGGTCCCCCGGTGATGTAAAGCAAATATCATGACCGTGACAAACCAATGACGAACAGGTCAGGGGAGGGCGACCGGAACGGCGCTGTCCGTGGTCGTGCCGTTGCCCAGCTGCCCGTGCATGTTGCCGCCCCAGCACCACAGGCGTTGATCCTCGGCCACGGCGCAGGTGTGGTAGGTGCCCGAGGAGACGGTCTGCCAGGTGCCCTCCAGCGCCTGGGGCGTCTCAGCCCCGTCCGTGGGTGTGCCATTTCCCAGCTGCCCCCATCCATTGTATCCCCAGCACCAGAGGCGGTTGCCACTGTCGATGGCGCAGGTGTGCCGGTTTCCCGCCGACACGGAGGTGAAGATCCCCGGTACCTGCAGAGGGGTGAAGCTCATTCCCGGAGTCGTGTCCCCCAGCTGTCCATAGGTGTTGTCGCCCCAGCACCACAGGGTTCCATCATTCCTAATCCCGCAACTGTGAGAGGCATACAGGGACGCGGACCTCCATGTCCCTGGGACGTTCACCGGGGTAGGCCGGTTGATGGTGGTGCCGTCTCCCAGTTGTCCCGTCTCGTTTTCCCCCCAGCACCACAGCGCGTCATCCAGGTCGATCCCGCAGGTGGATGCGTGTCCCACGGCCAGCTGCTTCCAGTTGCCGGGCATCTGGGTCGGTGTGTGGTACTCGTTCACGTACTCTCCGTTGATCTGGCCGACGTTGTTGAGGCCCCAGCACCACAGGGTCCCGTTGGATTTCAGGGCACAGGTGTGCCAGGTGCCCACGGCGAAGGACTCCCACACGCCAGGGAGCTGCACCGGGAGGGGGCGGTTCACCGTGGTGCCGTCCCCGACCTGCCCGAACTGGTTGGCGCCCCAGCACCATAATATCCCGTCGCTCGTGCGACCGCAGGAGGTGAAGTACCCCGTTCGGACCTCCTTGAATTCGCCCGGAACGCGCACCGGGACACTGGAATCCGTGGTGGAGCCTACCCCCAGCTGGCCCAGGAGGTTGTATCCCCAGCACCACAGGGTGTTGTCCGTGGCGACGGCGCAGGTGTTGTCGGACGCGGTCGAGACCATGCCATAGTTGCAGCCGAGGCAGGTGGTTTCGGGGAGGCATTGGGCCGTGTCGTACCGGCACTGATCGTCACAGGTGAGGCTCCCACCTGCGAAGTCCAGCGCCTGGCAGGTGAGGTCCAAAAGTGCCGTGCCATCGCAGTCCTCGTGGTCCGGCTGCACGATACCGTCGCCACACCGTCCCGCGGCTTCGCACTGGGTCGTGTCGAGAAGGCACCCTGCGCACCCGAGGGTGCCGCCGTAGTACCCGAGCTCTTCGCAGGTGGTCCCCGGCGCAGCCTGGGGGTCACACTCCTCGCCGGGATCAACGATGCCGTTCCCGCAGGATTCCGCGGGTTCCTCAGGGCAGATCCCGATGCAATCGTCATCGTCGCAGTCGACGGCACCATCGCCGTCGTCGTCGACGCCGTTGTCACAGATCTCGATTTGTGGAGTGCCGGTCTGCGTGGATTCGTTGGTGCAGGCCGGGAGACAAAGGGACAGGGACAGGAAGAAGAGACCGATGCGATTCACAAGACACCTCTTTCGTGTTTGTAGTCAGGGTTCCCATTCATGGTCGGCGCCGGAGTACGGGGCACCGCCGGGTACAGGAGGCAAAAGCCGTGCCGAAGATGTCGAAGGGATGATAACTCAATGATTATAAGGAGGCGACTTTGTTTCCGGGCGAAATGAGGCTGTGCTTTTGCGGACCACTGTCATCGACCGTTCACGATGTGCGTCCACATCCGCGGGCGGGTTGAACGGGGCGACCGGATCGGCTAGAGTCGGGCCATGAACCCCTCCCGAGCCCCCCACGACCACCCCGCCGAGCTCGACGCCATCCAGCTGCGCGGTGCCCGCGAGCACAACCTCAAGGGGATCGATATCGACCTCCCCAAGAAGCGCTTCATCGTGATCACCGGCGTCTCGGGCTCTGGAAAGTCCTCCCTGGCCTTCGACACCATCTTCGCCGAGGGGCAGCGCCGCTACGTGGAGTCCCTGTCAGCCTATGCCCGGCAGTTCATCGGGCAGATGGACAAGCCGCGCTACGACACCCTGAGGGGGCTCTCCCCGAGCATCTCCATCGACCAGAAGTCGGCGTCCCGCAACCCCCGTTCCACCGTGGGGACCATCACCGAGATCTCTGACTACCTGCGGGTGCTCTTCGCTCGCATGGGGGAGCAGTTCTGCGTGGAGTGCGGCGCCCCCGTGGCCGAGGGGCACGCCCAGGGCATCGTGGAGACCATCCTGCAGCTCCCGGAGCGCACGCCGGTCTTCCTCCTGGCGCCTCTGGTGGAGGACCGCAAGGGGGAGCACCGGGAGGTCCTCGAGGGGGTGAAGGCCCAGGGGTTCGCCCGGGTCCGGGTCGACGGGGCGGTGATGCCCGTGGAGGACGTCCAGGTGCTCGCCAAGACCCGCAAGCACTCCATCGAGATCGTCGTGGACCGGCTGGTGCTCAAGCCGGGGCCGGAATTCCTGAGGCGTCTCACGGACTCCGTGGAGCAGTGCCTCGCCTTCGGGCGGGGCCGGCTTGTCCTCCACGTTACCGACCGCGCGGACACAGTCCTCAGCGAGGCCCGGACCTGCTGCGGGCGGGCCTACCCGGCCCTGGAGCCGACCCTCTTCTCCTTCAACTCCCCCCAGGGCATGTGCCCCGAGTGCAACGGCATCGGCACGGTCCTGGCCATGGATCCCGAGCGCATCGTCCCCGACACGGCGCTGAGCATCCGCGGGGGTGCCCTGGTTCCCTGGCGGAACCTCTTCGACCGCCGAGGCCGCCTGGGGCGTTCCTGGGGCGCGAACCAGGTGCGGGCCATGGTGGACCAGTGGGGGCTCGACATCGACACCCCGTGGCGAGACCTGTCCGATGAGCAGCGCAGCCTGGTCCTGGACGGGGCCAGGGGCCGCGTCCTTACGGTCCACTGGAACTCCGAGAAGATCAAGGGACAGATCCGCCTGGACTGGGAGGGGCTGGCCCCAACCCTCATGCGGCGCTACCGCCAGACCAAGTCCGAGGGGCAGAAGCAGTACTACCAGGAGTTCATGGGCGAGCGAACCTGCGGGGTCTGCGGCGGGCTCAGGCTGCGGCCCGAGGTGCTGGGTGTGAAGGTCGGGGGACGCTCCATCGTCGAGGTGTCCGAGATGACCATCGGCGAGGCCCTGGACTTCTTCGGCGGGCTCGACCTCTCGGGGAACCGCGCCCTCGTGGGCACTGAGCTGGTCAAGGAGATCCGCTCCCGGCTGGGCTTCCTGGTGAACGTGGGGCTCGACTACCTGAGCCTCTCCCGGCGGGGGCCGACCCTCTCGGGAGGCGAGTCCCAGCGCATCCGCCTGGCCAGCCAGGTGGGGAGCGAGCTGTCGGGGGTGCTCTATGTCCTGGACGAGCCCTCCATCGGCCTCCACCCGAGGGACAACCACCGCCTTCTCGAGACCCTCTTCCACCTGCGCGACATCGGCAACACCCTCATCGTCATCGAGCACGACCGGGACACCATGCTGGCCG
>QKIM01000129.1 GCA_003249585.1 Deltaproteobacteria bacterium | reverse complement strand
TCGCGGCCCCCGAAGACTTCGGCGGAACCGACCTGAAGCGCTTCAAGGCCCATGGACTGCACCGGGTTCGCCCACCGAACCCATATGTCACCGTTTTGCCGCACCATCAGACCTGCCAACACCGGCGCCCGGGTCGGATACTCGATGGAGGCCAGGTTCTGGGCGAGCAATTCAGCGGAAATGTTCGGCGCGTCCCGCAGGATCCTCTCCCGCAACAGAGCCTCCAGGTGGCTCACATCGGTTTCCGCCAATTCCTCTGCAGCTTCGGGCCACTGCGCCTTCCAGATCAGGTTTCCGGTTCCGGCTTCCCTCAATTCCACGGCGGCCCGGTCCGTGCGGGCGACAACCGCATTTCCATCATCGGTCAAATCCCACACGGTGACCGGCGCCAGAAGCAGATTTTCAAAGTCGTTGGAGATCTGAAGGGACAGGAGCGTGTCGAGCGACTCTCCAGCCAAACGGATGATCTGATCGCCGAACTGCTCGAACGCCCTGAAGGCCAGGCCTCCATTCGGGTGTCTTCGCCAGTCCACGGCATAGACCGGAGAGAGGGGGAAGGTCCGCATGTCGAGAACCTCGCCGCTCAAGCTGAACTCTGTGAGCCGTTGGAGAAAAAGGTCCGGGACGAACAGGGAGGAGTCCGTAGCCATCACCTGGCTCAAGCCCTGGGGATTGAACTCCCCCGGGCCCTCCCCGCGGCGTCCCATCACGACCACCACCTCACCCGAATTCGAAATGAACGAGACCTTCTCCCCCAGCTCGTCGAGAAGAAGAATCCCCCGATTCGGCACCAGGTCCATGTCGAGAAGGTCACCGGTTTCGAGGTCGCCGGCGGGGTTCCAGGAGGAATCCAAGGTCAGCTCGATCCTCCGGTCCTCCCCAGATGGGATGGGGAGGTCGATGATGCGCACTCCGGCGCTATCGTGCTGGATGACAGCACCGGGTGCCCCGGCGGGAGCTTCGCACCCGAACAGCAGCACGAAGGCCCCGATGATGGTGCCGGACTTCAGGTACCCCCTCACCGTGCCGTCTCCGCAGCCGCGAAGAGCAGGGCCGGGACGAACACCAACACCGCCAGCACATCGACCATGCTCCGGAGCACCGACCGCTGGGACGGCTCAACCATTCGCACTGCCTCCCCTCAATCGATCACAGCTCGTGGGCGTCAGCACCACCCTGACGCCAGCGATCAACATCGGACCGTTGTCCGTGAAAGCCGATAGGGTACCGATCAGAGAGTCTTCCAGCCGCCCCACCTCCATCAGGAGGCCGGTGTACCCGTTGGACCAGACGATGGATATGGAATCCGGCGCCAGGGCTCGCCAGCGACCTGGAGCTGTCCAGTACGACACGATGGAGGGCCTGACTTCAAATCCTCCGGGCCAATCGGCTTGGATCTCGGGGAGCAGCTGCAGCACCTCGGGCGGTTGGAACTGGGTGCTGTCCTCGTTCTCCCTCGGCCAATCCCACCCATCCCGGTCCACCTGGTAGCATCCCAGCCACGAGGGATCCTGAGCGCCAGCGGCATGGGGAACGCCAACGGTTAGCGCAACGCAGAGCACCAGTCCGCACACGCCACGCTCAGCCCTTCGTTTCATCTCCCGTCCCGATCGGTCCTGCGACCTGCCTCTTGTCATAAAGTGCGCAATCCGAAACCAAAGCATACGGCGGGTTCAGCGCGTCACGAGGATTGTGAATGCCGCCAACGCCACCCCAAGGATCGTGGTCCACAACGTGCGCCGGTTCGTGTGCGCGCCCGGGGATCGCCGGCTCCAATAGGCCACCACCCCGCACGGAAATCCACTCGAGAACTCCGCCGGAATCTGAGGCGAGACGTAGACCTCGACGGCTTCCAGGTCTCCCGGGCCGAAACCGGAGACGAGGATGAACGGCACCGGGGCACCGTCCAGGTAGTAGCGAGGAATGCAGCCCCCCTGGCTGAGGCCTCCACTGAAACGTTCGCCGTACATGATGACGGCCCCGGCCAGATCGGTGTCGCCGCTCACCATGTCATGAGCCCTTACCACGTCGCGAACCGAGGCCATGGTGGCCTGCAACATCCCACTGACACTGGAAACCCGCCCCTCCCAGAGGGCGATGGAGTCGCGGGTCATGAATCCGCCGAAGCCGGACGGAGCCAGACGTCGATGACGGACCAGGAAATCCTCCATGCTCTTCAGATCTACCCGATCGCTCCAGGGCCGCCGGGAGGCTGTGACCGTCATGGGGGAGGGGATGACGCCTTTCTTCGAAAGGTAGAAGTCGACCCCGATGCTGTCGCCGAGCATGAGGTAGAGGGGGGAGCTCCTGCTTCGCCTGTACCCAAGGCGCTCTCCCTGAACCCCGTAGGTTCCGGCCCGGGGGCTGATGAGCCAGAACTCTCCGTCGGAGCCCGTGGCCTTCGACACCGCTACCACCCGTCGCCCGAAAAGGAGGCTTACAAAGCCCCCGGCGATGGGCCCGCCGGTCTCTTCGTCCAGAAGTCGCCCGTAGAGGAGCTGCTCTCCCTCCTGCAAAGGCCGGATCCCTTCCCGCAGGCTCACCAGCACCGAGTCCATCGGGAGGGGTGCAGGCGTCAGCCTCATGTCGATCTCCACGGTCCGCCCCGGGCCGATGGCCAGAGGTCCGCTCATCCCTGTTCGATAGCTGAGCTGCTCCGCTCGAACGCTGAACGTGCCGGGATTGACCACCGGAAGGTGGAAGCTGCCGTCGGAGTAGGTCCAGGACGTCGCGAGCGCCACGCTGTCCGCCCCGATGAGAGCCACGGTAGCCGACGGAATGGGCTGGCCGGTAAGGGCGTCCAGAACCCTGCCGTTCAACGCACCGAACGCTTGGGTCTCCGGGGCTCGAGGGGCCTCCGCCTGGGGTGGCGCCACATCCCAGACGACGGCTCCGGACGGGTCCACCACCCGCAACACCCTGCCACCCACCTCCCAGTACCCAATGCGCCGCAGTCGCCCGCTTCCCAGGACCTCATGGAGAGGAGCCCGGATGTGCCAGTCCCGGACGATCCAGGTCCCGGCCGGAAGCGGCCTAAACACGACCTCCCCTCCGGAATCCCCCGCGGCCTGTCCGTCGGTGAGGTTGACGTAGCGGAACTCCAGGCGCTCGAGCATGGCAGTCAGGGCATCGATCCAGAGGACACCCTGAATGTCCGGAAGGCGTCGGCTCTCGACGGGCTCGAACGCCAGGCCTACGAGGCCCCCATCTCCTGAGACCAGGTGCAGACAATGCGTGTCGGCGAAAGCGTCGGAGAGGAGCACTTCGGCGTCGGGAGCCGAGTAGAACAGGCTATCGTCCGGCAGCTGACGCACGTACCCACTGTCCGCCAGCACCTGCGCCGGGACGCTCAGGTAGGGGGCCTGGGCATACCCTCTGGCCAACTCTCGGTTTTCCCGGAGGATCGTTTCGCCGCTCTCATCGAGGTAGCGTTCGGTTCGCAGCAAGGTGTAGCGATACTGACCGGATTCCTGGGTCCAGGCTGCCGCCTCCAGTGCCTTGCGTGCCTCTTCCCAGACGGTGGCCGTCGCCTTCCCGACCTCCTCCCGCATCTGGCACTGCCTCGAGGCCGAAACGTCCAACCCTTCCAGCTCCACCGGTCGGATGGGGACCGAAATCCGGACGAACGTGCCGTCGGACCGCACATCGAAGGGCTCCGTGGTGATGCTCTCGAGCCCGATGCGGTCCACCCGGGCCCGGTACATCCCCGTTCGCGGCAACCGGACAGAGAACCTGCCCTGGCCATCGGTAAGGGTGCGCGCCGCCAGGTGCCCCTCGGCATCCAGGAGGATGACCATGGCGCCCTCGATGGGGCCCCCCGTTTCCCCGTCCTCCGCTACCCCCTGAACCACCTGGGCGGCAAGGGGCCCGGACGCGGCGAGAGACAGGCCGAGAGCCAAAGCTGCGAGGCGCGTCCAAGGCAGCTCCGTCATCCCTCTACATTCCCCCGGTGTGCCCGATTCAAGGTCTGAGCGCCGCCCGTCAAGGCCATCAACGTTCTGGAGGGGTTTGCATCGTCCGAACGCCGTACGACTTGAGGGAAAGCCACCGCAGGGCAAACGCGCCCGGGAGCGTCCAGGCCGCGGTCGCGGCCAGGAAGCCCGCCATCGCCAGGAGCCGGCTCCCGGCCGGCAACTCGGTCACCGGTGAGCCGAACGCGAGCAGCGCTCCGACGGGAAGACCGATTCCCAGAGCCAGGAGTGTTCCGCGGCGAAAAACCCGCCTCACCCACCCCGGTGCGGTGAGCAGGGCAA
>QKIM01000652.1 GCA_003249585.1 Deltaproteobacteria bacterium | reverse complement strand
GCCATGGAAGAAGAACCCCAGCGGGAGGATCAGCAGCCCGAACCCGAGCATGAGGTAGGGATGGACGTAGGCCTTGAGCCCCCGTCGGGGGCGTCGGCTTTTGGTGAGACAGTCGGGCCACCAGGTACCGCCCTCGGGCGCAGGGAGCGCCTCGGAGTCAGACGGTTCGGGCGTTGGAGAGGATTCAGTGGTCATGGGGGCTCTTCCGCGCTCCGGCCTGGGCACGCGACGGTGCAGACATTGTAGCGCACAATGAAAGATAATTGTTCTGAAAGATTGACGGAGCCCACACATTGCGCTAGTAGGCTATCCGTATATAGTCAGTGGACCGGACCCGCCGGGGATCCGACCGGGCGCCCGAGGCCCCCCCCGACCCCGCCGGACGTCGTGCCCGGGCCCTTTCCCAAAACGGAGAATTCCCATGAACGACACCCTCAAACCCCTCAACAAAATCGCCATCGGCTCCACCCGTGCCTGGACAGTGGGCATCACCGACAGCATGTGCAAGATCCTGATCAAGCGCAAGGTGACGGGAGTCAACGAGATCACCGCCCACATCGGGACGGAGATCAAGCCCGTCTCCATGGACTCCAGCAAGGTCGAGATCCTCGGCACCGCCCTCTCGGCAAGCCAGAACGGCTACGTCGACCGCTTCCAGCAGATGCTGACCCGCCGCCACGACGAGTTCAACGAGGACATCTGCTTCGTCCCCGGCGACTGGAAGATCCTTGAGGTGAAAGAGACCTTCCAGGACGCCAGCGTGGGCGTCCTCACCATCCGCAAGGACGGCGAGCTGCGGCTCCACTTCGCCGAGAACTCAGGCCGCATCGACGAGTCAGGAACCTCCATCGCCGCCAACTACGGCACCCTCACCGAGTCCTCCAAACGCTTCATCGAGAACGCCAAGGCCGCCATGAAGAAGGTCTACGGCGAGTAGTCTCCCCAGACGCTCATCCCGTCCTGTGCCGCAGGAATCGTCGGTACAGGAGCTCCAGCGTCACCCCCCTCTCTCCCATCCACACGAAGAAGGCC
The DNA here is from genome assembly GCA_003249585.1 of Deltaproteobacteria bacterium. Taxonomy (GTDB): domain Bacteria; phylum Myxococcota_A; class Polyangia; order HGW-17; family HGW-17; genus SZUA-580. Next base: position 3,227 of record QKIM01000652.1, on the reverse strand, counting down.
CCCCACACACCGTAGAGGCCGAGATCCAGCGCGTCTCCGAGAAAAATGGCGGCCACGAATCCCGCGAAGGTGGCGAAGAGCAGCACGTTTCGCAGGAGCACGGCCCGCCCGAGCCCCTTGAAGACACCATCATAGGCAAAGGCCAGGGCGTTGAGGGGCTGAATGAGGAGGACCATCCAGAAGACGCCGCCAAAGAGTCCAAGGACAACGGGATCCGAGGAGAAGAGGCGACCGGCCACGGGATAGGCCACCGCCATGAGGCCAGCGGCGATGAAGGCGATGACTAAGCTGTATCGGACCAGATCGTGCCCCAGGCGGCCGAGCCCCTCCCAATCTCCGGCGCCCAGCTGTCTGCCCGCGATGGCGATGCCCGCGTTGGCGTACCCGTCGATGAAGAAAGCCGAGAAGATCCAGACGTTGAAGGCGATGGTGTGGGCCGCGATGTGGGCCTCCCCGTATGTGGCCGCCGTCCGGTTGGCCAGATAGAGGGCGAAATTGAGGGCAGCGGTGCGCACCACGAGGTTGGCGCTCATGTGGGCGATTCGCCCCAGCTCCGGATGCAGCGGCAGGCGCAGCCGCAGAGAGAAGGGGGTCTTTCGAAACAGGAGCCACAGGGCTGCCAGGGTCATGGCGCCCTGGGCAGCGACGGAGGCCCAGGCGGCGCCCTCCATGCCCAGAGGGGGAATGGGACCGGCGCCGAAGACCAGCAGGAGATCCAGCGCAATGTTCAACAGCCCGCCCAAAATGCTCACGAGCATGGCATGCCAGGTGTCCTGGAGGCCCCGGAGCACCCCGAAGATGGAGAAGGTAAGCAAGGTGAAGGGGAACCCCAGCGCGCGGATGCGGAAGTAGTCCACGGCGTAGTCCAGGGTGAGCCCGCGAGCGTTGTAGAGTCTGAAGATCTCCCGGGCGGCGGGGAAGGTGGCCAGGAAGACGACCACGGAGAGGCCAAAACTGAGCCAGAGGGTCTGGGGTACCAGGGTGTCCGCGTCCTCCAGCCGTTCGGCCCCCAGATGCCGGGAGACGGAGGAGGAGATGGCCGCCTTGAACTGCGCCAGGATCCAGACCAGGGCCGAGAGGAAGGAGCCGGCCAGGCCGACGGCGGCGAGCACCTCCGTGGGATGCTCGGGGACCCTCCCGACGATGGCCAGATCCCCCAGGGAGATGAGGGGTTCGGCGATCCCGGCCACGATGGCAGGGAGGGCTATTCGATTGATCTCTCGGAGCGAGGCGCGGGGCATGACGGTAACCTGGCCGCGGTACAGCCGCGACGCTGGCCTCATACCATATTAACAAGCGAAATGCATCTCGTCCGGCAATTTTTACTCGACACCCAAAGCGCCGTTCTTCCTGGTCATTTTCACTTTATGCGTCCTTCCGGGAACCATTCGCTCCCTTCCTCCGTCCCATCCTCTGTGGACAACCAGTCCCAAATGGAATATTTGGGTATGTTTGGCAAGGCAACCATTCAACCGTAAGGAGAATCGATCATGAGACGACTGACCAGCGGACTGTTCGTGCTGCTGCTGGCCTTCGGCATCGCCGCCTGCGATGACGATTCAAGCAGCAACAACACCAGCAACATCAACAACACGACCAACACCAACAACGCCTCCTGCGGCGATGGCGTCGTGGACGGCACCGACGAGTGCGACGACCTCGACCTCGACGGCCAGACCTGCGCGGACCAGGGCTTCACCGGGGGTGTCCTCGCCTGCAACGCCGACTGCACCTTCAACGTCGACGCCTGCACCGACACCTGTGCCGACGAGTGCACCGCCGATGAGACCCTCTGCACCGACGACGTCCTCAGCACCTGCGTCGTGGACAGCGAGACGGGTTGCACCGTCTGGGAAGACACGGACTGCTCAGGCCTCGGACAGGTCTGTGACGCGACCGGCGCCGCCGCTGAGTGCGTCGACACCTGCACCGACGCCTGCACCGAGGATGAGACCCAGTGCAACGGCAGCGTGATCGAGCTGTGCGCAATCCAGACCAGCGGCTGCACCGATTGGGAGACCAGCAGCGATTGCGCCGACAACAGCGAGCTCTGCGACGACACCACGGGCATCGCCGAGTGCGTTCCCGACTGTACGCCGGAGTGCACCGCCGGTGAGTCGCGCTGCACAGGCTCCGCCGTCGAGGAGTGCACCGACCCGGACTCCAACGGCTGCACCATCTGGGCCGCCTCGGGCGTCGACTGCACCGGTCCCTCCGAGGAATGTCAGGTGGTCACCGGGACCGCCCAGTGTGTGCTCACCTGCAGCGCCGAGTGTACCCTCGGGGACACCCGCTGCTCCATCGACACCATCCAGCTGTGCGACGATCCCGACTCCAACGGCTGCTTCGTTTGGACCGACGAGGCGGACTGCGCCGCAATCTCCCAGGTGTGCGACATGGGCTCGGGCACAGCCTCCTGTGTCGCCCCCCCCGCCGGTGAGAACTGCGCCGACGTGCTGCCACTCACCGTCCCCGTGGACATCAGCGGCGACTCCTTCTCTGCCGACTTCCCGGGCGACGACTTTTCCGTGGATCCCGGCACCTGTGACTCGGCCGATGGGCCCGATGCGGTCTTCGTGGTCAACCTCACCGCCGGCGCGACCTACATCATCACCGAACACGATGCCCTCGACGCCGTCCTGCACGTCCAGGACGTGTGTGACGAGACCGGCATCTGCCTCGCCAGCGCCGACGACGGTCTGAGCGACTCCCTCCTCTTCGCTCCCGAGGTGGACGGGGACTACTACATCGTGCTCGAGGCATGGTCCAGCACCGCGACGAACTGGGATCAGCCCTACCACCTGACCATCGTCGAGATGGAGTCCGCCGAGGCCACCTGTGACGATGGCGTCGACAACGACGGCGACGGCGTCATCGACTGCTTCGACCCCGACTGCGCAGGCATCGCCTCCTGCGGTCCCGAGGACACCGACGTCTTCTGCGGCGACGGCATCGACAACGACGGTGACGGCGTCACCGACTGCGAGGACTCCGACTGCGCCGGTGTCGGCCCCTGCGGCCCCGAGAACACCGCCGCCCGCTGCGCCGACGGCATCGACAACGACAACGACGGCTTCACCGACTGTGACGACAGCGACTGCTTCGGCATGGTCGGCGCCTGCGAGTCCGAGACCAACTGCGCCGACGGCGAGGACAACGACGGCGACGGCTTCACCGACTGCGCCGATCCCGACTGTTCCGGCGTCGGCACCTGCGGCCCCGAGGAT
>QKIM01000566.1 GCA_003249585.1 Deltaproteobacteria bacterium | reverse complement strand
CGCCGATGAGGGAGAGGATGATGAACGCCATCTCCACGCCGAAGTCGCCCTTGACCTTGGGGACGAACTTGTCAGAGAGCCCCTGCTCTTTGGCGATCTCCTTGATGATGGTGTTTACACTCTCTTCCTCGTGGACGATGGCGATGGACCTGTAGCCCATGAAGAAGCCGATGCCCATGAGCGCGAGTCCAAGAACGATGAACACGAGCGAAACGGGGCTCGGTTTCTCTCCTTCTTTGAGGTGCTGCAGGACGTTGGTCTGCACACTCTTGTTGTCGTAGAAGGTTTTGACGATGATCGCCTGTTTTTTGGTGGGATCCTCGACTTTCGAGAGGTCGACGGGGGCCGCGGCGAAGGTCGCCATGGCCGAAGGGTCGGCCGAAAAGGTTGCCGCTTCGACTTCGGGGGCAAAACCACCGGCTGTCGGGGCTGCTGAATCGGGGGCAGCAGAAAAGAACCCAGACTCGACCGTGAAGTTCACGACCAGCATGCAGTTGCCGAGAACGATTTCGTCGCCGGCATTGAGCTTCTGTTTGCTCACTTTTTCGCCGTTGACGAAGGTACCGGTCTTGGAGACGACGTCGGAAATGAACACTTCCTTGTCGGCATTCACCTGTATGTAGGCGTGCATGAGCGCCACGGAATCATCATCAAGTCTGAGAGTCGCCGCCGATCCTTTACCGACTTTGATCACGTCCTGGTCAAAGTTCTCTTCCCTCAGGAAGATCGGTTTGCCCGTTGCGTCCTTGCGGTAAATCTTAAAGTTGATCGGAATGGATACGGGATCTGCCATGGATACACTCCTCGTATTGAGTTGTTCCGGCCTGGCCGGAAAGCCATTGCTCGTTCAGTTACTCTGTTGCAAAAGCGTCTCTGTTAGAGATCTTCTGCAGACTTGATCATTTCAGCTATGAAGTCGTCTCTGAACTGGATCAGGGAGTTCATGATGGAAATCTTGCGAGCCGACATGAAGCCCTGATCGGGACCGAGCAGCTCGCCGTCGAGAGCCTCACTACCGAGATCCAGGGACTGGACGACCTTGCCGCCTTCCTGCGCTGAAACGACAGTAGGCGCAAGTACCAGGAATGAGGCGATGATTAATGAACATGTTACTTTCAGGGTCTTCATGGTTTCATCCTCCAATCGAGCCGATTAGAACCACTGTACGCTTTTACCGCTAATTCCTTTCTCACACAACTAAAAATTTCTTCTCAAGGGCCTGTTTTTGCCCGTCTGGAAGCGTACCGAAGGTTCTCCCCGGGTGGCAGCCGTCGTCCCACAGGGATCCATGGAAAAAAGATCTCTCCTGTGTCGGTGCCAGCGGCAAATGGACCGGCAATCCCCTTGATTGTGGCGGGACCTTTAGAACTTGACGACTCTGGTGACGGTCTTGCCCGCACCAATATTGACGGAGAAGGAGTTCCGTTTGCCCAGCTCGTTGTTGATGAGGGTAATGCGATGGCGGCCGGCAGAGAGGGTGAGGCGGCGGGGAGTCCATCCCATTTTGGCTCCGTCGACATAGACGAGCGCGCGGGGTTTCGAACCTATGCGGAGGGTGCCCTTCCCTCCCGCAGGCATGGGAACGACCACCATGGGAGGCATGGGATGATGGACCATGTCCATGGGAGGCGTAACGACCACCATGACGGGATGCATGGCCATTTCCACGGGCACCGTCACCATGGGAGGATCCATGGGCGTGGGGCTGATGTCGACCGTCGCGCCAGGCTTGAGAAGCCGGATCCCGGCCTTGGGCGACCACACGGTCTTCCCTTCGAAGTCCATCTTCTCGATGTAGGAGTTGAATCCGGCGCGGCTCACCTTGAGGTAGTATTCCTTCCCCGCTGTGGGAGCCAGATCGTAGGGTTTCTTGGGATCCACGGCGCACTGCTTGCGAGAGGGAACAGCGTTGATGTCGTTGACGATGCACACCCGCGAACGCGGAGTGAAGACATTCATGGTCACCGTGACTTTTTTGGGAATCAAGCTGTATTTGATGTTCAGGACCTCTCCCGCATTCTTGGTAAAGTCCTTCTGGAAATCATAGAACTGCGTGCCGAAGCCGATCTTCACCTTGATGGTGCCGGGCTTGAGATCCATTCCCAGCCACGGAGTCTTCTCCGCCATCTCCTTACCATCGAGCCACACCGTCGCCCCCTTGGGAGAACCGGCGATGGAGAGCTTGAAGGTGGTCGTGGATTCTTTCAGTTTTTCCAGTAAAATTGGAACTTCACGCGTGTGATTGGGCTCGAGGCTCACCATCTGACGGATGGTGGAGTATCCCTTCTTCTCCGCCACGATGAGGTACTGTCCCGAGGGCAGCTCCACCCGGAGCGGGACTGTATTGTTGAGCTTGACGGGTTTTTGGGCCGCATCGAAGATCTTGACGACGGTCCCCTCGGAGGGCGTGGTGTTGACGATGAGGACGCCGCTCTCTCCCTTGGCTCCCCTGAAGACGAAGAACCAGACGAGGAAGGCGGCGAGCACCAGGCAGAACCCGATGGTCGCCGCGATCACGACGCCCTTTCCTCCGGATTTGGGAGGCTCCAGCGGCGACGGGAGAGGCCCCGAGAGGACAGGGGCCGGATCCATGATGGGCGCCGCGTCGAAGGAGTTCATCCGCTGCTCGAGTTCGCGCGGCTCACTGACGGGGGTGGCCGCACCGAAGGAGAAGAGCGGCTCGTCATGGGAGGGTGCATCGGTAAAGGACGGACCTCTCGGGGCCAGCAGCGGTTCGGGCTGCTGCGGGGCATCCCCGGGCTTGTCGTAGAGCGCGGTCTCTATCTCGTCATCCTCCCACCAGTCGTCTCCTCCACCACCCTGGGGCGCGCCGCTGCCCATGGCGGGCTGCAGCGTGGGCCCGTCGAACACGCCCCCGGGGGAGAGCGCCGGCTGCTGGCTGCGCAGCTCCGGGGGCATCTGGATCTTTGCGTACTGCTCGAGTTTGGCCTGCTCTTCGGCCAGCTCCTCGGAGAAGGTCTTCTTCATCCAGGCGGCGAGATCCTTGCGGGAATAGAACTCACCACAATTGTACATGAACGCCTGGAGTTCATCGTGGAAGTCCCCTGCGCTCTGGTACCGGTCTTCGACCTCCTTGGCCAGCGCACGAAGCACGATGGATTCGAGGAGCTCGGGGATCTTGCGGTTGTAGGTGGAGGGGGGCAGGATCTCGACGTTGCGCACCTTCTCGAGGGTGGAGAAGTCGCTCTCCCCCACAAAGAGGCGCTCGCCCGTGAGCATCTCATAGAGCACGATGCCCAGCGAAAAGACGTCGGAGCGTTTGTCAAGCGGCAGTCCGCGAACCTGCTCGGGAGACATGTACCCGAACTTGCCCTTGAGGATCCCCGCCTGGGTCTTGGAGGCCTTTCCCGCCGCCTTGGCGATCCCGAAGTCGATGATCTTCACATCACCTTCATAGGAGATGAGGATGTTCTGCGGGCTGATGTCCCGGTGGACGATGCCGATCTCGTGACCGTTGGCGTCCTTCTTGTTGTGCGCATACTCGAGCCCCTCGCAGACCTTCATCACGAGGAAACAGGCCTGGGCGATGGACATGGGGTTGCGATCGGAGCGGCAGCGCTCGAAGATGGTGCGGATATCCTTGCCATTCACATATTCCATGGCGATGTAGTAGATATCGTCCACCTTGTTGAGATCGGTTATCTGCGCGATGTTCGGGTGGTTGAGCTGAACGGAGATCTTCGCCTCGTCGATGAACATGGTGATGAATTCGTCATCTTCGGCGATGTTCGGGAGGATTCTCTTGATGGCGACGATCTTCTCAAAGCCGTCCGAGCCAAAGGACTTGGCCTTGAACACTTCAGCCATGCCACCGACGTTGATACGTTCCAACAGATAGTATTTTCCAAAGGGACGAGGCTTTTTCATGAACTCCTCACAGTCACCGGACGGTCAGCTGGTACCACCCTAAACTATTCATAAGAAAAGTCAATTGGTACTTTTTTCAGAAACCGCACTTACACTTTTTCTCCTGCTGTTGTCCGGATCCACTCCGCCAGTCTCTGGGGTTCCTCATCAGAAACCACCATTATTCCTGAACGTTGTGCCATCGCCGAGAAGACCCCGCGCCCCTCCACGAGGGTCCCCTGGCGGTGCACCTGACGGCAACCACACGAGGGGCTGCGCTCCTTGAGGACCACCAGGGAGATCTCCGCTCCCCGCAGAAGGTCCATGAGCCGACGGGAGCCCTCGATCAGGCTCGCGGTGAGATCCTCACCCAGTCGATTCTCCAGCCGGCCCATGCCATCGAG
>QKIM01000364.1 GCA_003249585.1 Deltaproteobacteria bacterium | reverse complement strand
CACTACATTGCGGGCTGTGGGCACTTCATGGCCCTCGAGGAGCCCGAGGCCACCTTCGCCCTCGTCGCGTCCCTCATGGGCCCGGCGCCTCGCTGATTTCTCTTTTCCATGTTCACACCAGGAGGGAGCGGCGCAGGGGGCTGAAGGTGTAGCAGTCGTGCTCGTCAAAGTATCCGCAGGCGAACCTCGTCAGAGGGATCCCCGTGCGCAGCGCCAGGGCCAGGGTATACAGGTAGACCTGGGTGGCGGCGGTGCGCTCGTGGCGTGCTCTGGGCTTGTAGTCCCACACCTCCACGAGGCCCCCCTTCTCGCGCACCAGGTCCACGTGCCCCGTGAGGGGGCCCCTCGCGCCGAAGGCGTCGGTGAAGTCGGCAAGATCCTCTTCCTCGATCCAGACGGGCAGCTCCACCGCCACGGTGAAGGGGTCACTCGTGAGGAAGTGGTACTGGCAGTTCTCGTGGCGGGACTTGAACCGCTCGTGGTGATGACTCTCCCGGGCTATCTGGCTCACCTCATGATCCCCATGGTGGGTGAGCTCCGTGGCGAGGTGCCCCGGGAAGGACGAGCAGCGCAGCCCGTCGAGGAGGAAGAGGTGGTTGGGACAGTCGTGGACCATGCTGCGCACATAGTTCCCCAGCGGCGCCGTCACGCGGTCGAGCTGGCCATAGTCGAAGCGGAGTCGATAGATCTGCTTGTGATCCAGGGAGCGACACTCGAGCTGCTTGCGTTTGGGTTCTTTTGCTGGAATGAACCAGCCCACCCGGCCGATGGCATGATCTGGGGGCGGAGGCGGGGGAGAACCGGCCGAGAGCCCAGCGTAGGGGATGGGGTGTGCAGGCCGTGGCGGTGGCCAGAAGGCGGCCTTGATGATGGAGCGAACCGTCTCAACCTTGCGCCCGCTCACCCACAGCGCGTGCAACACCTTGGCCCCGCCGAGCGCCTCAATCGTCTTCCACAGCTTTTTAGGCACCTCCTCCACGGTGAAATCCATGAGCAGCAGCTCGAGCTCATGCCTGATGTGGTCAAGGGCATAGGGGGAGCCCGCCCACGGCTCCGGGAGCAAAAAGAGGGTGTGGCTGGCGTGGGTCGAGGTGCGCAGGGATGTGGCGAGCTGGGCGACGGTCATGGCGTCAGGATACTGCGACGCAAGGCAAATGCCTACGAAATACCTTGGAGCAACGTGTCTCTCCCTCGACCGGCATGGAATCCGTGAACGCGGGGCTGCTTGGGGGAACGCTATTTCAGGAGTTTCCTGATGGAGTTCTTCGTGGCGAGGTCGAGGGGGGTCTTCCCCTCGTTGTTCTTGACGTCCTTGACGGATTTGTCCTTCTTCAGGACACGGGCCACGATGTAGTCCTTGCCGGAGAGCACGGCGTAGTGGAGGGCGGTGTTGCCCTTGGCGTCCTGCAGCTTGCAGTTGAGCTGCTTTTGGGACAACAGCCACTTTATGGTGTAGTAGTGGCCCTTCTCGGCCGCGAGCATGAGGGGCGTCTTCCTGTCGCCGTTGAGGGCGTTCAGGTCGGCCCCCTTCTTCTTGAGGAGTTCGAGGACGTCACTGGAGCCCCCTTCGGCGGCGAAGTGGATCACCTGCGCCTTCTGGGCGGTCACGGCGTCCACCTTGGCCCCCTTCTCCAGCAGCAGCTTCATGGGGCCGTAGAGCTTGCCCAGGGCCGCCAGGTGGATGGGGAGCACCAGGGTCTTCTTGTCGCCGATGGAGATGTCGGCGCCCTTCTCGATGAGGAGCTTTGCGAGCTTGGCGTTCTTCTTCTCGAGGGCGTAGACGAGGGCGGTCTTCTCAGCCTTGTCCAGGGTGTTGAGCTCGGCGCCCTTCTCGACGAGGACCGTGGCGAATTCCAGGTTCCTGTTCTTCACGGCGATGTGGAGGGCGGTCTCCAGCTCCTTGTTGGGGTGCTTCAGATCGAAGCCCAGGGAGGCCAGATATTCGGCCATTTTCTTGTCGCCGTATTTGGCCATGAGCTGCAGCAGGGTGTTGTCCTGGCCGTCCATGGCCTTCAGATCCGCCTTGCCGGGGCCGGTGATCGCCTTGATGATGTTGAAGACGATGGCGGACCTCGACTCTTCGCCGGGGAAGTAGGCGATGTTCCCGGTCATGAGCAGGGGGGTGAAGCCCTGCATGTCCTTGTCATTGACGTCGGCGCCCTTCTCCACGAGCAGCTTGACCATCTTCTGCTCGCCCAGGAAGACGGCGAGGTGCAGTGGAGTGACGCCCTGCCTGCCCTTGAAGGCGACGTTGGCGCCCTTGTCGAGGACGAGCTTCACGAGGTCGCTGTCCCCCAGCATGATGGCGCGCAGCAGCACGGAGGTGTTGTCCTCGTCGGCGTAGTTGGGCACGGCTCCACGCTCCATGAGGAGTTTCAGGCCCGCCTTCCACGCAAGATTCGCGGCTGTACCGGCGTCCTTGAGCTTTTGGGCGAAGGTGAGCGGCCTGTCGCCGCCGGGGTTGTCCTCACCCATGCGCTCATTCATCAATGCGGTTATTTCGTCCTCGCTCATCTTCACCGAGTAGCGGGCGTCGATGCTCTGCCCCTTCTCCAGGAGGAATTCCATGGCTTTGACGCTGTCGCTGGAGGCCGCGTAATGGAGCGCCACCTCGTTGTACCTGCTCCTGGTGTTGAGGAGCCCGGGGGCCTTCTCCAGGATCGCCTTCATGATGGCCACGTTCCCGCCGAAGGCCGCGGCCTGGAAGCTGGTGATCTGCCGCGTGAGGGTGGTCTTTTTCACGTCGCACCCCTTGGCGATGAGGTGGAGCGCGAGCTTCTCCATGCCGTTCCAGGCGGCCATGAAGAGCGGGGTGCGGTGGTGGTACCCGGTCTTGTCGATCTCGGCGCCCTTGTCGATGAGGTAGATGGCCACGGCGCTCTTTCGCTCCAGCCGGGCGAGGGCCTCTTTGGAGAGGGGCTCGATGTTGTTGAGGGGGCGGTATTTGTAGACGAAGCTCTTCTTCCAGCCTCGTCGCCCGGGCGTCCGGTAGTCCCAGTCGTGGCCGATGGCGTGATGCAGCACGGTGAAGTCCGTCTTGTCGTGCCTGGTGAGCTTGGCGCCCTTGTCCAGGAGGTATTTGACCGCCTCGAGGCGCCCCTCGTCGGCTGCGTACATGATCGGGGAGCGGTTCTGATTATCCAGCGCGTCCACGGTGGCGCCCTTCTCGACGAGGAGCTGCACGACCTTCAGGTTGCCGCCCTCGGCACCCATGTGGAGCGGAGTCACGCGCTTGCGGTCACCCAGGCGGACGTTGCCCTTGTTCTCAATGAGAAACTTCGCCACGGCGAGGCTGCCGTATTGGGCGGCGTAGTGGAGGGGGCTCCGTTTGTAGTAGTCCTGCTCATCCACCCACACCCGTTTGGCGAGCATCTGCCGGACACAGTCCAGGCAGTTGGAGATGGCGGCGTGATGGATGGAGCCGAGGCCGTTCTTGTCCTTGATGTACAGGGAGGCCCGGCGCGCCAGGAGCAGCTTCACGATTTCGGGCCTGTTGTGCTTCGCCGCGACGGCCAGGGGGGTCATTCCCTCGGCGTCCCGCTTGTCGATCTCCGGTTTGAGGGAGAGCAGATACTCCATCATTTTGGTGTCGCCGGATTTTGCGGCGGGGAAGAGCGGAGTCTGCCGGTCGCTGTTCGTCCGCTCCATCCTGACCTTGAGGGAGACGAGATACTTGACCACCTCGATGTTGCCGCCCTGGACGGCGGCCATGAGGGTGGTGTTGCGCCATCTGTCGCGTCTTAGGGCGTCGACGCCCTTGGAGACGAAAAACTTCACGCCCTCCAGGTCTCCTTTGAGCGCTGCATAGTACACGGCGTTTCGGCCATTGACGTCCATGGATTTCCAGGAAGCACCCTTGGCGATCAGGGATTTGATGGTCTCCAGGTTTTTGATGCCCGCGCACTCCAGAATCGGAGAATGCTCCTCGACATCCTCCAGCTTCGGATCCGCTCCACTGCCGAGGAGGAGGGAGACGACAGAGGCAAAACCCTTCTCGCAGGCTACGTGCAGTGGTGTCCGTTTCTTTGAGTCCAGGGCCGAGGGGTTCAGTTTCAAGGCAAGGAGCCGCTTCACGACCTTTTCATCTCCCGACGCGGCCGCCAGATGCAGGAGGGATTCGCTGCTCCCCGTGACGGTGCCGTTGATCTTGACGCCTCCGGCATTGTCGAGGAGCTTCAGGGCGAAGTCGCCCTTCTTCTCCCTGAGGGCCGCCGCGATCCGCTCGAAGGTGACCTTGCCGCCTTTGACCGTGCCATTGGAGAGCCCCTGGAC
>QKIM01000629.1 GCA_003249585.1 Deltaproteobacteria bacterium | reverse complement strand
TTCCTCAGGCTCCTGGGCGGGATCAGCGCCGAGATCGTGGACGGCTCGGTGGAGAACCGTATCGACGGGACCCGCCAGGCCCTGACCGCCCGCACCCAGGCATCGGCCTACGCCGAGGCCGTGTCGAATCCCCTCAAGTCCCTGCGGCTTGTGGGCGGCGCGCGGCTCCTCTACGATGAGGGCGAGGGCCCCGTGTTTCTATACAAGGGCGGCGTGCGCTGGAGCCTGGGACGCCATGTCACCGCCTACACCAACATCACCCGCAACTTCCGACAGCCCACCCTCAGGGATCTGTATCTCCCCTACCCCGTGGCCAACCCCGACCTGAAGCCGGAGTTCTCCCTCAACTGGAGCGGCTCCATCGCCTTTACCAGCCGGCATGTGGACGCGACGGCCACGGTCTATCGCACCAGTGCCCAAAACCTCATCAAGTATTTCGGGTCCTGGCCCACGGCGGAGGTGGTGAACATCGACAGCTACGAGGTGTGGGGCGTGGAAGGGAAGCTGCGGCTCAAGGGAATCGGACCCTTTTCCCCTTATGTCATGGGCAACTGGCAGGACGTGGGGCGCTATACGAAACAGAATCCCGACGCCAAACTCGACTTCGGCGTGGACTTTGACCACCGACACGGACGGCACCGCTTTCGTGCCACGCTCTCGGCGCAGTACGTTCACGGGCTCTTCATGAACAACTACTCCCGGGATCCCATGGACGATGTGTTCTTTCTGGACTGTACCGTGCGCTATGTCCTGCGGACCGGTCGCTATACCGTTGAGCCGTACATCACCGCCCGCAATCTTCTGGACAGCCGGTACGCCTTCGTGGAGTACTACACCATGCCCGGCTTCAACTTCCTCGCCGGAGTGAGGTTGGTATTATGAAAGACAGTGCCTTCACCGTCAGGGAGGTGGCGCTGTGCAGCCTTTTTGGCGCCGCCGCCTGGCTTTTGCCGGTCTTCTTCCACCTTATCCAGTTGGGCAGCCTCTTTTTGCCCATGTATCTCCCTGTGGTGGCGTTGGCCTTCATGGTGCGCCCATCGGCCGCCGCATTGACGGCCCTCGTGGTGCCCCTGCTCAGCGGGGCCGTCACGGGGATGCCGCCCTTTTATCCCCCCGTCGCCGTCTTCATGGCCGTGGAACTCGCCATTATGGGCGCCCTCATCGCCGCCGTTTCGGGGCGCTGGCGGAGGCTTCACCCCCTGTGGGTGCTGATCCCCGTCCTCGTTCTCGGCCGGGCCCTGCACGTGGCCATGGTCTTTGCGTTCGCCCTGATGGTGGAGCTGCCTGCCCGCTACATTGCGGGCGTCACCTTCCTCAGCGGGTGGCCCGGGGTCGTGCTCATGATCCTCGTCATACCCTTCCTCGTGGCTCTGGAGCGCCGTCTGCACAGACCCGAACCCACTGCCCCGAAAGGAGCCCCATGAGACACAACGATATCGAGCGCTGGCGTGTTTTTTTCGACGATCTGGCTCCCCGGTGGGACGCCCGGGAGGACCTTGTCGCCGTCCGCCGAAAACTCCTTGAGGGTTTCGAAGAGCTCGGGGTCGGGCCTGCGGAGCGCATCCTCGATGTGGGCTGCGGTACGGGAAACCTCACCGAGGCGCTCCTCACACGCCTCGACCCGAGCGGCGAGGTCATCGCCGTGGATATCTCCACCGGGATGCTCGACATCGCGAGGGAGAAGGTGCGCGATCCCCGGGTGCGGTTTCTCGATGCCAGCTCCCACGATCTGCCCCTCCCCGACGGGAGCCTGGACCGTGTCTTCTGTCTGCACGTGTGGCCCCACCTCGCGGACTGTGACGAACACGTGAGGGAGTTCGGGCGGTGTCTGCGGGACGGTGGCCTGGTGCACGTGTGGCATCTGGTCTCCAGGGCCGACATCAACGCCATCCACGGCGGCTCGGGGGACGATGTGCGCCACGACGTCCTCGGGCCCGGAACGGAGACCGCCGCCTGTTTCGAACGCAACGGCTTCACCGTCGAGGGCATCGTCGACGACGAGGAGCGGTATCTGGTGACGGCCCGGAAAAGAGTGAGACTGTGAGAGCTGATGCTGCACGCAGAAGGTCCCCGGGGCTTGTGCTCTTCGGGCTGTGTTGTGCCTTGGCTGCGGTGATCGTGACAGACCCCCGATCCTGGCGAGGTGTCCTCTTTTCGCTCCTCACCTTCCTGTTATGGACCGTCTACCTGGGTGTCAAACCCCGGCAGGTGCTGCGGCGGGCGGGGTTCTTCGCCCTCTTCTTCCTCCCCTTCTTCCTGACGACTTACGGCCTCAAATACCTGTCCATGGATGGTGGAGGCATCGCGCGGGCCCGGGCCGCCCTGGAGGTTCCCCTGGCCATTGTGCTCCGGGGGCTCTTCATCGCCCTTCTCTCGGTCACCACGGTGCGCAGCATGAGCGCCGCAGACCTCCACGAGGGGCTCTGTCGGGTGCCTGGTCCCCACACCCTTCGTACGCTCCTTGTGGGTATCGTCTTCCAGATCCGGAACCTCTCGGAGGAGACGGGTCGCATCATCGACGCCATCCGAGTTCGGGGCGGCCGTGAGCGTGCCTTCTCCGGCATGATCACCGCCATCCCCCGGGTCTGGCTCCCCAGGGTCCTCTATCGCTCCACCCGACTGACGGACGCCATGACCGTGCGTGGTATCCCCTCCACGGCGGTCTCCTTCCGCTCCTGGCCCCTGACCACGGGTTCGGTGCTCTTCGGTGCCTTCTTCGTTTTGTGGGTGGCGACCTCGGTGGTCCTGAGGGTGCTGCCATGACCGTGCTCTCCCTGCGAGACGTGACCGTGCGGCTCCCCGGTCGGGAGCGGCCCCTCCTGGACGGCATCTCCCTCGCGCTGGAGGCTGGGGAGCGGGTGGCGCTCACGGGGCTCAACGGCTCGGGGAAGACCACCCTGCTGAGCACCATCGCCTGTCTGTTCCCCTGTAGCGGTGAGGTACGCGTGGAGGGGATGAAGCTCACGCCCCGCTCGGCGCCGAAAATCCGGGAAAGACTGGGGTATCTCTTCAACGTCCCCGAGGACCAGCTCCTCTTCCCGAGGGTCCTCGACGACGTCGCCTACGGGCTTGTGCGCCGTGGAGTCGCCATGAAGGAGGCCCACGACGCGGCCCGATGGATGCTGGCGCGTCTGGGCATGGAAGACAGGGCTTCAGGTTCTGTGCACGAGCTCTCCCACGGGCAGAAGCAGCGGGTGGCCCTGGCGGGCGCCCTGGTCACGGGGGCTCCGCTGCTCCTCCTGGACGAGCCCTCGGCGGCGCTGGATCCCGTGGCCAAGGTCCGCCTGGCCGAGCTCCTCGCCTCCCTGGAGGGGACGACCATCCTGTGCGCCACCAACGATATCCCCTTCGCACGGGCTTTGTGTGGTCGGTATCTGCTCCTTGAGGAGGGTCGGCTGGTGTCCGGGATCACCGACGGGCCCGCTGGGGCCTCACCAGGTAAACTATTCGGTCCGCTCGTAGAGCTTGAGCACCATGCCCGAGCCCATGCCGTGCTCGTAGACCACGAGGAGGTTGTCCGAGACGCAGTAGTCCTTCACCTCGCCGCCCGGGCCCGTGAGCCACCGCCCCTCCCCGTCGAGGTAGTAGAAGATACCTCCGGAGGAGGCTCCCTCGGAGGACATGAAGTAGCAGGAGCAGATCCCCCCCTCGTCCACGCAGACATCCTGGGTGCAGGAGAGGTCCAGTCGCTCGAGGCACTCATCGGTGGTGACCGAATATTCGTAGATGCTGTCGTAGATGGAGAACTCAAAGCCAAAACCGCCGTCGTCCGAGGGGACGTCCGTGAAGGTGAGGCGCTCGTTGTGGGTGAAGGTGTGGGTCAGGTAGTGGTCTCCCTCCTCGCAGGTCCCCTCGAAGTCGGGACCTCCAGACCAGGATTCACCTGTGACGTCCGTGACCGTCCCCAGGGCGTAGAGCAACTGCCAGGTCCCCAGAAGATCTCCCGAGCGGCACAGGTCCGCCTCCAGGTCCGTGAGGGCGTTTGAGGGCATGGAGAGCTTCGTGGAGCTGGCACCCAGGATGAAGGAGGTGAAGACCGAGGCGGTCCCTGCCGTTGGGGTCTCCAGGATGACAGAGTCCCCGAGGCAGCGGAAGCCCTCTTCGGTCATGGCCAGAAGGCAGTCGGGATCGCCGCGATCCGGATCGGCAGGGAGGGAGACGTTGTAGCGGCCCGCGAGGGGCACGGTCGAGGTGATCTCGTAGAGGCAGCTGCCGAATCCCTCACCCTGCACGAACCCTCCACAGGAGATCCTGGAGAGGGTGACCTCCCCATCGGCGGCGAGCGCTCCGGGACCGAAGGCGGCCTGGGCGCCGTCGCTCAGGATCAGGACACCGCCCGCGGCTGCGGTGACGGAGACGGTGACCGATTCTTTGTCCGAGTCGGTGTCTGAGGTGTTCGCCTCATTTTTTGTGGAGCAGGAGGTAAAGACAACGAGCGCGGTGAGGAGTTTGAGTATGGGGTGGTGCATGGTCGCCTCCAAAGATAATTTATACAGTAACAATAGCCCTGAAGGTAAATTTGTCAATATATAAAAATAAAAAATCCCGGTCCGGTTGTGGGGGAGGCGGCGATGTGGCACACTCGGGGGTGAGAGGATCTCCATGCCTGAAGCTCTGCACATCCCAGGTACCCCGCGAGGCGGTTTCCGTCGGGGACGCTGCCTCGTCGCTGTGACGCTGGTGCTGTACATCGCAGGCGCCTCCGGGTGCCGCGCCGGGGAGTCGGGAGCCAGCGCCCAGGAGAGCCCCGTTCCCTCCATGGCCGCGCCCCCTGTGCGGGACATGGCGCCGCCGAAAGCCATGGGTCCAGTCACGAAGCGTGCCATCCCCGGGCCCTCCCGACCCATGACGTCGCCAGGGAGAGGAGCGATCGCGCCCTCGCCGGACAGATCCCTGGCTATGCCGAAAAACGATCGGCCCGTCCGCATCGTGGCCGTGGGGGATCTCATGGCCCAGGATCGCCTCCTCAAGGCCATGGGGGGGTCCTCCGAGCGCTGGACCCGGGCCTTCGATGATTTCCTCCCCGCCTTCAAGGCCGCAGATCTCGTCTTCGGCAACCTGGAGACCCCGGTGACCGAGGTGCCCTGGAGCGCGCGGCTCAGGCGGGCCAACCTCCTGGCGCCTGCCCCCGCCTTCCGATCGGACCGGGCCATGCTCCGAGGGGTGCACAGGGCCGGCTTCACACTGCTGGGCGTCGCCAACAACCACATCCTCGACCAGGGTCCCGAGGGGCTCGCACAGACCCTGGAGAACCTCGAGGCCGAGGGGCTGGGCAGCGTCGGGGTGACGCCCCGTGACCGGGACCCGCTGGTCGTCGTCAACATCCGGGGGGTGCGCATCGGGGTTCTCGCCTTTGCAGCCTTCACCAACGTCCGCCAGAAGACCTTCCGGTTGAAACGCTACACCATCGGGTTCATGAACGAGCACGATCCCCCCGGCGTGCAGCGGGCCCTGGAAATGGTGACCAGGAACAGGCCGAAGGTGGACCTGCTCGTGCTCAGCCTCCACTGGGGCTGGGAGTTTGACAACCGTCCCTCCACGTACCAGCGCGCCGTGGCGTCGAAGTTGATCAGGGGCGGGGCCGACGTGATCCTGGGACATCACCCTCACGTTCTCCAGCCCGCGTCCCGGGTCCTCCTCCCGGATGGGCGCCGGGGGTTCGTCATCTTCAGCCTGGGGAACTCCCTGAACGCCATGGGGATCGAGACGCTTGCCCACTACCGCAAAGAGGCCGCGGGGCGCAGCGACTCTGTGGTGCTCACCCTCACGGTGGCGCCAGAGAGGGGCCGCCGGCCCCGTGTCGAGGTCTCCTGGGCGCCGGCCTTCTCCATGGTCCGGGGAGCGGCACGTGATCGACACTACGCGCTCGTCGATCTGCGCCGGGAGCTCTCCCGCCGCCGGACATCGCGGACCTGCATGGAGGGCAGGGTGGACACCTGCCGGGCGGTGGAACATCGGCTGGGAGTTCTCAGGGCCATGTATCAGAATCTCCCCGAGACTCCGAGATGACGGATAAAAAATCAGGCTGATGGCGACCACGGGCCGTACCGTGTGGTACACTGAAGCCATCTCGGGAGGTGTACATGGACGTCTTCAGACACTGGCTCTGGGCTCTTTTTTTCCTTGTGGCCGCTGGCTGTGATGACGGGGGATGTCCGTCGGGGCAGGTCGACGTCGCGGGGAGCTGTGTGGAGTGTGGCGATGACGGGGACTGTGGGGTTGGGCACTGTTCCGATCTGTATCGCTGCGTGGAGTGCACCGCCGACGGGCACTGCCCGGAGGGCGTGTGCGCCGATGACGGGAGGTGTGTGGCCTGTGTCGAGGACTCGGACTGTCTCTACGGCTGGTGCAGTGGGGAGCAGTGTCAGGGCTACCTGGGGATCGGGAGCCCCTGTGATCGTGACGCCATGTGCGTCACGGACAACTGCCACGATGGGACCTGCCTGGGGAGCGCCGGAGATGGATGTGAGGCGGGGACGCAGTGCGAGAGCGGCATCTGCACGGACGGCCTGTGCTGTCTTGACCCCTGTGACGGTCCCTGCGAGCGCTGTAGTGTTGGAGGTGTCTGCGAGGCGGTGGCTTCGGGCCACGACGACGGCTGCGCCACCTACTGCGTCGAGGGGAATTGTCAGAAATGCCCCGAGGGCATGGCCGATACGGGGACCTCGTGCATGGACCTCTACGAGGCCCCTGGCGTCGCCGGAGGACTGCCCTTCGTCATGTTCACCTTCAACGAGGCCGATGCATGGTGCGTCGCTCGGGGCAAACGATTGTGCCTGGACACGGAGTGGACGGCCATGTGCGAGGGGCCGGACCAGACGGCCTATGTCTACGGAGACACCCGCGTCCCGGGTGTCTGCAACGATGACGAGACGTGGCTCTCCTACAACCAGACCCTCCTGAGCCAGTGGCCCTATGGCGTCGCTACGCCCGAGGTCGAGACCCTCGAAGAGTTGATCCAGCTGGTCACCGACACCTCCACAGCCGCCGCCGAGTCCGCAGCCCACGTGATGGACCTCTACCAGGCCGAGCCATCGGGATCCAACGAGGGATGCACCAACGTCAACGCCATCTTCGACCTGACGGGGAACGTGGAGGAGTGGACCCGACGGGCCGACGGAGGCACCACGGACTTCCACGGGAACCTCAAGGGGCGTTACTGGGCGGACACGCGCACCTGTCAGAACAACATCACCACCCATGGAGACGGGTTCCGCTTCTACGAGATCGGCTTCCGCTGCTGCATGGATCATCCAGACGGGGAGTAGCCGTCACCGCGGCAGCCGGTGTCACTCGTCGCGGGATGACCCGTCACATCTGCACCCGAGCCGTGTTGTGGTCGGGCTCCTCCACCTCCTCCTCGGTGGGCCTCAGGGGCAGCACAATGTGGAAGATCGTCCCCTTCTCCTCGGAGGAGTCGAACCAGACCTGGCCCCCGTGGTTGTGCACGATGGTGTGCACCATGTAGAGCCCTTGTCCCGTCCCCTTGCCCACCTCCTTGGTGGTGAAGAAGGGCTCGAAGACCTGCTCCTGGATGGCCGAGGGGATACCCGTCCCCGTGTCCGCAAGCACGATCTCCACGCCCTCGGCGCACTCGCGGGTGATGATCTCGATGAGCCCCATCTTCTCCGTCTTTTCCTGTTTGCTCTTGATGGACTGGGCGCTGTTCACCACCAGGTTCAGGATGACCTGCCCGATCTCCC
>QKIM01000128.1 GCA_003249585.1 Deltaproteobacteria bacterium | reverse complement strand
GGCCGGAGGCGTCGGGCTCGCCGAGCTCCATGCGGATGCAGGTGACGTGGAGCTTGTCGCCCTTGCGCTCGACCTTGACGGGCGTGGCCAGGAACTCCATCTTGACGCCGTCTTCCTCGGTCTCGTCGATCTCGAAGTCGAAGGCGGGCATCTCCTTGCGGGTACGGCGGTAGTAGAGGACCGTGTCGGCGCCCAGGCGGACGGAGGTCCGGGCAGCGTCCATGGCGGAGTTGCCGCCACCGACGATCATGACCTTCTTGCCGACCAGGTCGCGCTCGCCCTTGCTCACGCGCTCGAGGTACTCGACCGCGGAGAGGACCCCCTCGGACTCCTCGCCCTCGCAGCGCATGGCCGAGGCGATCTGGGCGCCGACGCCCACGAAGACGGCGTCGTAGTCGTTGCGCAGATCCTGAAGGGTGAAGTCGGTCCCCATGGTCTTGCCGTAGTGGAACTCGGCGCCCAGGCGCTCGATCACCGCGACCTCGCTGTCGATGACGTCACGGGGGAGGCGGTAGGCGGGGATGCCGTAGCGGATCATGCCGCCGGGGGCCGGGTGCTTGTCGAAGACCACGGCGTGGTGGCCGAGGATCTCGGAGAAGTAGGCGGCGGAGAGGCCCGCGGGGCCGGCACCCACGATGGCGACCTTCTTGCCGGTGGAGGGGGCCTTCTCGGGGAGGTATCGCTCCTCCAGGGGTTTTTGCATGTCCACGTCGGCGGCGTAGCGCTTGAGGGTCATGATGGAGACGGGCTCCTCGACCAGGGTGCGGCGGCAGCCGGACTCGCAGGGAGCGGGGCAGACGCGGCCCAGGGAGGCGGGGATGGGGAGGCTCTCCTTGATCACGGAGATGGCCTTCTCGTCCATGTTCTGGTTCAGCGCCGATATGAACCCGGGGATGTCGACGCCCGTGGGGCATTCCACATGGCAGGGGGCGAAGCAGTCGCCGATATGGTCGCTGAACATGAGCTCCAGCGCGGATTTGCGGGCCTCGCGGATCTCCTCGGTGTTCGTCTCGACCTTCATGCCCTCGAAGACAGGGGTGGAGCAGGACGGCACCAGGTTGTCCCGGCCGCCGATGACCCGCACCACGCACATGAAGCAGGACGCGAAGGGCTTCAGCCGCTTGATGTAGCAGAAGGTGGGGATCTCGATCCCCATGGACCGGGCGGCCTCGAGGACGGTCATGCCCTCGGTGCACTCTACATTTTTACCATCAATGATTACGTTCAGTTTCTTTTCCACGGCTCACCTCGTTTTGCCTTGGATTAGTCTGTGTACACAGCCTGGAATTTACACACGTCTCTACACACGCCGCACTTGGTGCACTTCTCCTGATCGATGGAGTAGCTGCCCTTGACGCCCCGCTCGCCGGAGATGGCCTTGACAGAGCAGTTGACGGCGCAGATGGAGCAGCCGGTGCACTTCTCGGGGTTGATGTGGAAGGTCGTGAGGGCCTTGCAGACGCCCGCCGGACAGTTCTTCTCGTTGATGTGCGCCTCGTACTCGTGGCGGAAATACTTGAGGGTCGTGAGGACCGGGTTGGGCGCGGTCTGGCCGAGCCCGCACAGGCTGGTCTTCTTGATCTTGTGGGAGAGGTCCTCGAGGGTGTCGAGGTCGTCCATGGTGGCGTTGCCGGCGCAGATCTTCTCGAGGATCTCGAGCATCCGGGTGGTGCCGATGCGGCAGAAGGTGCACTTGCCGCAAGACTCGAGCCGGGTGAAGCTCAGGAAGAAGCGGGCGACGTCGACCATGCAGGTGGTCTCGTCCATGACCACGAGGCCGCCGGAGCCCATGATGGCGCCGGTCTTGTTGACCTCGTCGTAGTCGATGCGGGTGTCGAAGAGGGAGGCGGGGATGCAGCCGCCCGAGGGGCCGCCCATCTGCACGGCCTTGATGGTGAGACCCGAGGAGGAGCCGCCCGCGACGTCGTTGACGATCTCGCGGATGGTGATGCCCATGGGCACCTCAGCCAAGCCCCCGCGCTGGATGCGGCCGGCCAGGGCGAAGACCTTGGAGCCCTTGGACTTCTCGGTGCCCACGCTGGCGTAGGAGCTGGCGCCGTTCACCATGATCCATGGGATGTTGGCGTAGGTCTCGACGTTGTTGATGTTGGTGGGGTGTCCCCACAGGCCGGACTGGGCCGGGAAGGGCGGACGGGGGCGGGGCATGCCGCGCATGCCCTCGATGGAGGCCATGAGGGCCGTCTCCTCGCCGCAGACGAAGGCGCCGGCGCCTTCCTTCACCTTGATGTCGAAGGAGAAGTCCGTGCCGAGGATGTTTGCGCCGAGGAGGTTCTTCTCCTTGGCCTGGGCGATGGCCTTGTTGAGGCGCTTGATGGCCAGGGGATACTCGGCGCGGCAGTAGATGTAGCCGAAGGAGGCGCCCGTGGCGAAGGCGCAGACGGCCATGCCCTCGAGGACGGAGTGGGGGTCGCTCTCGAGGACGGAGCGGTCCATGAAGGCACCGGGGTCGCCCTCGTCCGCGTTGCAGATGAGGTACTTCTTGTCGCCCTGGGCCTTCTGGGTGAACATCCACTTCATGCCCGTGGAGAAGCCGGCGCCACCGCGGCCGCGAAGGCCGGAGTCCTTGACCTCCTGGATGATGGCGTCGGGGCCCATCTCCATGGCCTTCTTGAGGCCCTCGTAGCCCTGGGCCGCGAGGTACTCTTCGAGGGACTCGGGGTTGATGAGGCCGCAGTTGCGCAGCACGATCTTGCGCTGCTTGGCGTTGAACATGCCCGGCCCCGTGTCGCCGTCGGTGATGTCCATGAGGAATTTTTCCATGGGGGCGCCGCCGGTGATGTGCTTGTCGAAGACCAGCTCGGCCTTCTTCTCGGTGAGCCCGCCGTAGAGGAACTTCTGGCCCGAAGCGTCGATGAATTCAGCTATGGGCTCGTTGTGGCACATGCCGTTGCAGCAGGTGATGGTGAGCTCCACGTCGGCTCCGGCGGCATCGATCTTGCCTTTGAACAGGTTGTACACCTTCTCGGCTCCGGCGGCGATGCCGCAGGTGCCGAGCCCTACGATGAGTTTCGGCCGTGTAGGCGTAGCTTGGGCCATGAAAAAACCTCCAGTCTCCAGACCAGGCGGAATTGTTCCGTCTAGCTGTACTCTTTAATCGTTTCCACCAGCTTCTTGGGGCTCACCTTGGCATAGGTGTCGGTCCCGATGACGACCACGGGAGCGAGGCTGCAGCAGCCCACGCAGGCCACGGACTCGATGGTGAACTTCATGTCGGGGGTCGTCTCACCATCTTTGATCTGCAGGGCGTCCTCGAGGGCCTCGGTGAGGGTGTCCGCACGCCCGACGTGGCAGGCGGTGCCGTGGCACACCTTGATGATCACCTCTCCCACGGGCTTGAGCCGGAACTGGGAGTAGAAGGTCGCCACGCCGTAGAGCTGGGAAGGGGTGATGTCGGAGTGTCTGCACACCTCTTCCAGGGCCTCCATGGGAAGGTACCGGTAGTGATCCTGGATTTTCTGCAGGATGGGGATGGCCATCTCCGCGCCGGTCCCCGTTTCGTCTATGATTTTCGATACGATTGAAATATCTACGCTCATTGTGAAACCTCTCTCGATGTCCCGGCTTAACACGGGGGCTTGCGAAAATTCAAGATGAAAATGCGCATTCGCGAGACTTTTTGAACCGTTTTTGCGACTGCATTGGAGACGTGTTGCGCAATAAAGATACCATATATTGCAGAGTCGATTTTTGGGGGTGCCAGTTTCTTGTACCTTTTTGTCAGGTGTGTGGGTATAGTCGATGGACACGACGATCGGAACCCAAAGGAGCGACGCATGAGTGATGTCCTGAAGACGGTTGAGGAGTTGAAGAGCAGACAGGTCGAGTACGACGGCGCAAAATACAGCCGTGAGGCCGTAGGGAGCATGGTGGGCCAGTACCGGCAGAGCCACGCGGACCACGTGAAGGATCTGCGGGCCCTCAAGGAAGAGCACCAGAAGCTCGCGGCCCAGATGAACGAGGAGATCGCCGAACAGCGCAGCCTCATGGATGAATTTCGGACCATGGTGTCGGGCAAGAAGGGCGCCGCCGGGCGTGGCTTCAAGGGCGTGCTCTCCAAGATCCCCCTCCTGGGTCGGCCCTTCCGCCAGCGCCCCCTCAAGGACCTCCTGGAGGCCAAGGTGGAGATCGCCGATATGCGGTGCCGCGAGTCGGCCTCCTATCTGGAGCGGGTGGAGACCACCATGGGCGATCTCCGTGCCGACCTCGAAGCGCTCCACCTCAAGCAGATCGAGGCCGCCCGCAAGAAGCGCGAGTTCGTGGAGCTGGTGC
>QKIM01000577.1 GCA_003249585.1 Deltaproteobacteria bacterium | reverse complement strand
GTAGGCGTTCGGCTCCTTTTCAAACTTCTCGCGACAGTGAGCGCTACAAAAGGCGTACGCCTTCCCCTCGTATTCCATACGGTATGGGGAATCCTCGCTCACCTCCATGCCGCACACCGGGTCAACCGCCGCCGGTGCGCCGCGCCCCCCCTTGCCCTCTACGTCGTGTTGCATCCCATGGCCCCTCCCGGAGGCTCGGCCCAGGGCACCGTGGACGCGCCGACCCAAACGGCAACAGGGCAAACCCGGGGCTAACGGTGATGGCCGTCAATCTACTTCTCGTTCTTGAAGAACTCCTCGGCCTCCTTGGCGCCGTCATGATGGTCGTCGTCGTGCCCCCCATGGTGCATCATGCCGCCACCCTGCATCATGGTGCCCTTCATCATGCCGCCCTGGCCCTTCATCCCGTCGTCGGTCATGCAGGGTGCCGGTCCCTTGCCCATCATCCCGCCGCCCGGCTTCATCCCGTCGTCCATGCAGGGGGCCATCCCCCGGCCCATCATTCCGCCCATCATCCCCCCCATCATGGGCATCATGTCGCCGGGCATCATCATCTTGCCCTTGGCGCGGAGCGTCTGCCACTGCTCGTCGGAAAGCACCGCCCCGAAGTCGTGGAGAAGCCCGAGATGCGCGGCCCGAAGCTCCGCCTCCTTTTGGCTGATCTCCTCCCCCTTCTTCATCGCGGCGTCGAGATCGAAGGTGCGGCCCTCGAGCATCTTGGCGAGCTCGAGTTTCAGAATCTTCAAGTCGGCCCCGGCACGGATCGCCTTCTTGTGCACCTCGAAGCGTTTGTCCTCGAGCGACTTCACCTGTTCGGCAGAAAGCCCGAGGTCCCCAAGATCGCAGCAGAGGCACGGACTGCCATCCGAGCCCATCATCCCCGGCATGCCCGCCCCCATCATGTCCTGGCCCGCGCCCATCATGCCCTTGCCGCAATCCATCATCCCGCACGGCATCTCGGCCGACGCCATCCCCGCCCCGAAGGCCAAAACGGCAACGGCGGCAAAAACCACGGCGAACCTCTTCATCGCATTTCTCCTCTTCTCGCGTTGATAAACCAAATGTCTTGCCCCTTCCCTAGGATACAGCGGCGAAGAGCATGCACAAGGTCCTGTGGAAATCACTCATCCCGGTCCCCCCCTCGGAGGTGGACAGACCGGAAGGAGCGAGTAGAGTTATATCATCCCCACAACGGGACGACGCGGGCCGAGAAGAAAACGAGCGGCTTGCGGCAGGCGATTCCGAGGAGGATCGACATGATGGCGACGCAAAGAAGGGTCTGCCCCACCTGCAACGGAGAGAAAGTGGTCCCGGGCGAGTGCTCTTGCAGCGCCGAATGGTCAGGAACCCTGGTGGGAGACCAGTGGGAGGCGTGCATGTGCTTGCCGCAAAAAGAATGCCCCACCTGCCACGGGGAAGGGTTCGTGGAAGTCGATGCGGAAGCGGACTGATCCGTTTCGCCGGCAAGCGGCAAAAGCCGATGGGGACCCGGGGCAGACGCCTCGGCCCACACCCCCGACGCACCTACGCCCCGGCCGCCGGCCGGGGCGTTTTCGTTTTCCCGCGAGAAGTTTCCCCCCGGGGCGGACGCGCTAGGCTCGGGTCGGGGAGATAAGGCCAGCAGGAGGGATGAGACGTGAGAACGATGAGGAAGATCGTCCTGAGTATCGGTGGGGTCGCCGCCGGGGTGGCCCTTCTGTCCGTCCTCTTCGCCCTGACCGGACGCCTCCTCGACTGGGTATGGCTAAAAGAGGTCGGCTACGAGGTGGTTTTCTGGAAGGTGCTGGGGGCAGAGGTTCTGCTCTTCACGGTGGGCTTCGCCATAGCGTTCCTCTATGCATGGGCGCAATTCAGGACGACCATGCGCTGGAGCGCTTCGGTTGCCTCCAGCCAGGAGGGTGCGTCGCTTCGCCTTCCGGACGGCCGGGCGCTTCGGGTCGATTGGCGGCTTCTTCGGGGAGCTTCGCTCTTGTTGGCCGTAATGGTTGCCCTGGCGACGGGCTCCAGGCTGGCGCTCTCCTGGCGGGAGTGCCTCCTCTTCCTCCAGGGGGGGAATTTCGGCATCGCCGAGCCCATTTTCGGCAAGGATGTCGGTTTTTACGTCTTCCAGCTGACTTTCTTCGAGATCGTTCAGGGGGCGCTGACCTTCCTGACGGGGCTCGTCGTGGCGGTCCTCGCTTCCTTCTACTGGTTTTCCGGCAGCCTCCCGAGCCTTCGGGGCAAGGGGCTCGTCGTTCGGTCCCGGCCCTTTTGGCACCTGTCGCTCAGCTTTGTATTGTTCGCGCTCTCGTGGGGCGCGGGGTACTTCCTGGACCGCTACGACCTTCTCTTCTCGGCGTCCGGGGTCGTGCACGGGGCAGGATACACCGACGTACACGTGCTGAAGAACGCCCTGTGGGTCATGGTGGGCGCCTCCGTCCTGGTGTGCGCGGCCGTCGTGATCGGCGCAGGGTTCAAGAACGTACGGATCTCGCTCGCCGCCTTCGTCGGCTACGGCGGCCTCCTGGTGCTGGTCCTGTGGATCTGGCCCGCTGCGATCCAGAACTTCAGCGTGCGGCCCAATGAATTGGAACTCGAAACCCCCTACCTCGAATACGGAATCCGTTTCACAAGGGCCGCCTATGGGATCGACGCCTTCCGCGAATTCGACTACCCGGCCCTGGACGACCTCGATTACCAGACGGTCCGGGACAACGAAGAGACCATCGACAACATCCGCCTCTGGGATTGGCGCCCCCTCACCAGCACCTATCGGCAGATGCAGGAAATCCGCCTCTATTACAAATTCTACGAGGTGGACGTGGACCGCTACCGGCTCAAGGACGGGTACCGGCAGGTGATGCTCTCCGCGCGGGAACTAAAAGAGGGGCTGGCCGAGGGCGCCAACACCTGGGTCAACCGGGTGCTGCAGTTCACCCACGGGTACGGGCTGGCCATGAGCCTCGCCACCCAGGCGAGCTCTGACGGATTGCCGCGCTACGTGATACGCGACCTCCCGCCCGCCGCCGACGCGGGACTTACCGTGGACCGGCCCGCGATCTATTACGGGGAAAAAACCCCCGGCTACCGCATCGTCAACACCGCGGTGAGCGAGCTCGATTATCCCCGGGGAGACGAGAACATCTACACCCACTACGCGGGCAACGGGGGAATCCCTCTCGACGCCTGGTGGAAGCGGGTGCTGCTGGCCTGGGAGCTAAAGGACGTCAACATCCTCTTAAGCTCCTACATCCGGCCCGAGAGCCGCCTCCAGCTCTGGCGGCGGACGAGGGAACGGGTCGCGAAGGTCGCCCCCTTCCTGGAGCTCGACCCCGATCCGTACCTGGTGCTGAGCGAGGGAAAACTCTACTGGATTCTCGACGCCTATACGACAAGCCGCCGCTATCCCTACTCGGAACCCCACCTGGCCCGGTTCAACTACATCCGCAATTCGGTCAAGGTGGTGGTGGACGCCTATGAGGGGAGCGTGGAACTCTACGCCGTCGATCCCGACGAGCCCATCCTGGCGGCCTGGGGCCGGATCTTCCCCGACATCCTTCGGCCCCTCGACACGCTCCCGGAGGACCTTCGGAACCACCTTCGCTACCCCGTCGAACTCTTCAGCGTCCAGATGGAGAAGCTAAACGCCTACCACATGACCGTGCCCCAGGTCTTTTACAACCGCGAGGACCTCTGGACGACCCCCCACGAGAAGTACGCGGGCAACGAGATCGACATGGAGCCCTACTACGTGCTGATGCGGCTGCCCGGCCAGGAGAAGCTGGAATTCCTCCTGATGACGCCGCTCACCCCCAAGGGCAAGGACAACATGATCGCCTGGGTCGCGGCCCACTGCGACATGCCGCGCTACGGGGAAGTGGTGGCCTACAAACTTCCCAAGGAGCGGCTCATCTACGGCCCCCTCCAGATCGAGGCGGTGATCGACCAGAACACCGACATCTCCCAGCAGTTATCCCTCTGGGACCAGCGCGGCTCCCAGGTGATCCGGGGCAACCTCCTCGTCATCCCCATTGGCGACTCGTTTCTCTACGTGGAGCCGGTCTACCTCCTCGCCGAGGGAACGGACATCCCCCAGCTTCGGCGGGTGATCGTGGCCTCGGGCGACCGGGTGGCCATGGAGCCCACCCTCGAGGAGGCGGTGCGCGCTGTGTTCGGGGAAAAAGAAGAACCCGCTTCCGCAAGGGGAGCGCCGCCTACCGCCCGTGCGCCCGCGACGCAGGAAGTGAGGGAAGTGTTCCAAAAAGCCCAGCGGGCGCTCCGGGAAGGACGGTGGGCCGACTTCGGCAAAGCCATGGAGGCGCTCGA
>QKIM01000437.1 GCA_003249585.1 Deltaproteobacteria bacterium | reverse complement strand
GGCCGCCTGTGCCCCGGCTGCGGCCAGGCCCTCTCGGCCTGCGTCTGCGCCGAGAAGGCCAAAGGACAGATTCTTGGCGACGGGAAGGTCCGTGTCGCCCGACAGACGGCGGGGCGCAAGGGGAAGACGGTCACCGTCATCACGGGTCTCCCCCTCACGGCCGCCGAGCTCGCCGCCCTCCTCAAGGATCTCAAGAAGACCTGCGGCAGCGGCGGAGCCGTGAAGGACGGCACCCTGGAGATCCAGGGCGACCACCGGGACCGCCTGGTCCAGGAACTCGTCAAGCGCGGATATGCCGCGAAGAAATCGGGAGGTTGAGCCATGCAGCAGCAATCGGGACCCCATGTGTGTCAGATCATGGTGTGCGTCAACGACCGCCAGGGGAGCCGCCAATCCTGCGCCGACGGCGGCCACGGACCGGCCATTCGCGAGGCCCTCAAGCGGCGGGTGAAGGAGCTCGGGTGGGACAAGACCAGGGTGCGCGTCGCCCGGGTCCTCTGCCTGGGGCTCTGCGGGGAAGGCCCCAACGTAATGATCATGCCCCAGAACATCTGGTTCTCCAAGGTGACCGAGGCCGACATCGAGACCATCCTCGACACCGTCCGCCCCCTTCTGGAGAACGATCCGGAATAATCTTCCAGAAAGATTCTCGGTCACAAACCAACTCTTTCCATAAAAAAACAACAGGAGGCTTGCCCAAATCAATTGTTGCGCTATATAGATTATATAATTCTCCCGGAAGGCAACCATGGAAAAATCTGCGCTCCTCGTTCTGGCAATCCTCCTGTGCTCCCTCCTGCCCGCCGGCTGCATCGACGAGATCTTTCCGGATTCCCGGGTCAACAACGTGCACAGCACCTCGGGCTCCCACTCCGATGACTGGTACGATGACTACGATGACGGCCCGTCCCCTTCCATGGAATACTGTGAACTCTACGGGAGCTGTGATGATGGCGTCTGCAACGCGCATCCCATGTGCCAGGTCTGTGGCGACGGGGTCCTGTTCAGACCGGAGCCCTGGTATTTCGAGTACGACTGGCTGGAGAGCTGTGACGGGACCGATCTGGGCGGCGCGACCTGCGAATCAGTGATCCCGGGCTCCTCGGGCGGAGCGCTCTCCTGTGACGCGAGATGCACCTTCGTGATCGACAAATGCCTGTGGTGTGGCAACGGGATCATCGAGGGCACCGAGTCCTGCGACGGAACCAACGTACCCCAGCAGTGTACCGACGTCTGGGATTTTGAAGGACCTCCAGGTTGCAACACCTCCTGCCAGGAGGATTACAACGGGTGTCACGTGTCCCTCCCGGTAGACTACAAACTTCCAGTGATCCACTCGGATGGGGAAGGTGGCCTCCTTGCAGGGGACCAGACCATAGGTGGTATCGATCGACTCGACACGGATCTGAATCTCATGTGGACCCTGGCTCTGGGCGAGGCCGACGACCTCGTCACCATCACCCGAATAGACTCGGAAGACGACGGAAGCTTCACTGGCCTGGGGACCATCAGCCGGCCTTCGGGAAACGGAACCGTGACCATCGGTGTCGCGGTGCAGTTCACTCGGGACGGCACACTCCTGTGGAGGCAAGAGCTTCCTGTCCATCCACTGCGGCTTGCATACCGTGGCGAAAGCGGGCAACTGTATGTCGTGGGTCAATACTCACAGTCCCAAGAGATGATGTATGTACTGTCGGCGGAGGGCACTCCCGTGATCTCGCTGGCTCTGGGATATGGGAAGTTTATCATAGACGTCCGAGAGGAGGAGGGTTCCCTTCTCGTTCACTCTGTTGGGCTCAAAACGTCGATCAACAGCACCTACCACGTCTACACTGATGTCTTCAACGCCTCCTTCAACCGAGTGGAGTACATCATCCAAAGTGAAGTCCCCGCTTTTCCGTATCAAATCCTCAAAAGAGAGGGCGGCACCCGCATCCTCTATTCCTCCGGCCAGGGCAACAACTTCTGTTCGATCTCGCTGGAATCCAGTGCAAGCTGGTGCATCAATGTCCCCGATTTGACATATGGCACCATTGAGCCCCACATCGACAACTCCGGTGACTACCATTTGCTCACAGCAGATCTCGGACTGAGACGATACGACCCATCGGGCCAGCTTGTGAAAACCGTCGAATGGGCACCCTATCTGCCCGGCTGCCACGCTCTGGGGATCGTACAGGATGCTCGGGGGGACTACCTCCTGGCCGTACACGACCAGCAGAACAACCGGACCCTCCTCGTGCGTATCCCCAACCTGTGATTGACCAAATATCCCTGAGCGTCTCGGATGACCAACTCCAGTCCACAACATACCATGCAACCCACGTCCTTCATGCTGCTTCAAGCCAGTGCTCCACAAATCGGAAAACCTTGAAAACAGGTACCAACAATGCCATTGTTGGCATAAAGCCTTTTCAAGTACCATGTGGACCTCAAAAAGGAAAAAGTCATGAAGCAAGGAACCCTTCTCACCTGCATAATCATCTCTATAGGACCTCTTCTCCTTGGTTGCGAATCAAAGACCACCAGCTCCAACAGCTGCGGGGACGGGAT
This sequence comes from Deltaproteobacteria bacterium, assembly GCA_003249585.1. Taxonomy (GTDB): domain Bacteria; phylum Myxococcota_A; class Polyangia; order HGW-17; family HGW-17; genus SZUA-580. Next base: position 13,306 of record QKIM01000437.1, on the reverse strand, counting down.
CGTGGATGTGGGGGAAGACTGCGACCAGGGGAACCTCGCTTCCCAGACCTGCACCTCCCTCGGATATAATGGCGGTGTCCTCGCATGCACCGACCAGTGCCAGTTCGAACTCTCCTCCTGTCAGCAGTCAGGCCAGTGTGGAAACGGACAAGTAGAAGGTGACGAACAGTGCGACGGAGAAAATGTGGGAGGGAACTCCTGTATCTCCCTGAATCTGGGCGCTGGTGATCTCACCTGCAACACCGACTGCCGCTACGATTTCTCCCAGTGCGAGAACGCAGCGATCTGCGGAAACCTGGTGGTGGAGGGTTCCGAGCACTGTGATGGCGAAAACCTGAACGGACAGACCTGCGAGACCAAGGGCTACTACGGCGGAGAGCTGCGGTGCACGGACAGTTGCGAGTTCAACTATGAGTCCTGCATGACATTCGGATATTGCGGCAACGGAGAGATCGAGGAGGGGTTCGAGGAGTGCGAGGGGACGAACCTCAACGGCGCCACCTGCGAATCCCTGGGATACCATGAGGGTGGCTCCCTGAGCTGCAGTGCCACCTGCGAGTTCGATGCTTCAGGCTGTCTCGGCGGAGCATGCGGGGACGGCGAACTGCAGGTTGGTACCGAGGAGTGCGACAGCAGCGCCTTGGGGGGCGCGACCTGCGAATCCCTGGGCTATTATGGAGGCACCCTCGGGTGTAACAGTGACTGCACCTACAACATAGCCTCCTGTGAAGCGGCGGGGCAGTGTGGCGACGGGGAACTGCAGGCGGGCACTGAAGAGTGCGATGGAACGCAACTGGGCGGTACGACATGTACCTCCCTCGGATATTATGGCGGCACCCTGTCATGCACCTCTCAGTGTCAGTTCAACCTCTCCTCGTGCGTCGCCGCCGGGCGCTGCGGGGACTTGGTGGTCCACGACGCAAACGGTGAAGAGTGTGACGGGACGAATCTCGACGGGGCCACCTGCGAGAGCCTGGGATATCACGGCGGCACCCTGTCGTGTAATCAGGCCTGCTCCTTCGATGTGAGTGACTGCGCGTCCGAGGGCATGTGCGGCGACGGGGCCATCCAGGCCGGATACGGCGAGGAGTGCGACCAGTCGGAGCTGGGTGGGGAGAGCTGCTTCTCTCTCGGATACTACGGCGGCGCGCTCTCCTGCGGGAGCGAATGCACCTTCGATCTCGCCGACTGTTCCGCCGAGGGGAGGTGCGGCGACGGGACCATCCAGAGTGGATACGGGGAGACCTGTGACGACTCCAACCTGGGAGGAGAGACCTGCCAGTCTCTGGGCTATTATGGCGGGACCCTCGCATGCAGTGGCAACTGTGAACAGGACCTCACCGACTGCGCCGCCGAGGGGAGGTGCGGTGACGGGACGCTCCAGGCGGGCTACGGCGAGGAGTGTGAAGGGAGCGTGGGGAGCGAGACCTGCACCTCTGTGGGATTCTGGCACGGCACGAGCCTGACATGCACCGACTGCCGCTACGACAACTGTCACTCCATCACCCAGATCAGCGCCGGCGTCGGCTACGGCTGTGCCCTCGAGGAGACCGGGCTCGCCGCCTGCTGGGGTCTCAACACCAACGGGCGCCTGGGAACCGACAACAACTACAGTGTCAGCCGCCTTCGACCCACCTACACGGTCCAGACCGCGGGAGTCACGTTCCGCAAGATCGCGACGGGGACCGATGCCTCCCTCGCCATCTCCACCGCGAACACCCTCTACCAATGGGGCGACGCGTCCAGCCCGACGGCGTACCCGACCCTGAGGACCCTGCCCTCCAGCGAGGCGGTGCTGGATATCGCCGCAGGAGAAGGCTTCTATTGCGTCCTTGATGTTACCGGCGCGGCTTTCTGCAGGGGAGATAACAACTACGGGCAGCTCGGCGTGGGGGACAACAACACCCACTCCGAAATCGTGGCAGTCCTGGGAGGGCACACCTTCACGCAGATCTCCGCCCTGGTGGACACGGTGTGTGCATTGGACACCACGGGCGTGGCCTGGTGCTGGGGGCGGGGTGACTCTGGACAGATCGGTGACACCCAGATCACCAGCGCCAACACACCACAGCAGGTGACCATGCCCGGCGGCGTCGCCTTCGTAGCCATCTCCGCAGGTTCCTACCACGTGTGCGCCATCTCGACCACGGGCGAGGCCTGGTGCTGGGGCGAAGGAGATCTCGGAAAGCTCGGGAACGGCAGTACGGGCGACGCCGACGTCCCCATAGCGGTCAACATGCCCTCCGGAACGACCTTCACGACCATCTCATCCGGGGGAACCCACACCTGCGCGATGGGCTCCGATGGCGCGGCCTACTGCTGGGGTGAGGGGGCCTATCTCTGCCGGGGCTCCACAGCTGACAGCTCCACACCCGTATCCACCTCCGCGCTGCCCAGCGGCCGCGCCATCGCCTCCGTCGACGCGGGCGGCAGACTCACCTGCATGACCGACACCCGGGGCAACGGCTTCTGCTGCGGGCTCAACACCAACGGCTCTGTGGGCATCAACTCCAGCACGACCTCCACCTACACCACACCCCAGGAGATAGCCTCTCCGGTCAGCCCCTGATGTACTTAAACTGATGGTTGAATGGAATATCTGGGGGTGCGGATCCGAAGAGATCAGTTGCCGGGGGAGAGGGTCCAGGAGTAGGCGATGCGGGCGAGACCGCCCTGGGGCTGGGGGAACTTCCAGTTGCTCACGCTGGCGCAGATGCAGGATCCCACGGTGGGGATGGCCAGATTGTCGGTGACGGAGCACCCCTGGGCGCGGCCCGCGGTGGTGATGAAGAAGGCGATGCGGATCACGCCGCGCAGGCTGTTGTCGGCAAGGAGGCCCTTCTGGTAGCAGTGGTGGACCTGGCTGCGGTGACTGCGGATGACCTGGCGGACCTCGTTGGGGTCGAGCTTGCCAAAGACCTGGGCCTGGCCGTCACGGGTGTGGATGGGGCGCCGGGTGATGCCGGGGCCGTGGTTGAAGACGCCGGGGGTCCATTTGCCGCCCGTGGGGTCGATCCCGCCCCAGCCGGGACCACCGTTGCCGGGGATACCCAGGCCGCCGCCCGTAGGAGCGCCGCCGGGGCCGCCACGACCGCCGAAGGTGTCGGAGATCTGCTCGCCGTCGGGGTCGCCATCGCCCAGGAGGTCGTTGAAGTCTTCGGACTCCTGGCCGAAGACCGTGTTGGAGGCCGTGAGGGAGGCCGTCATGGTGGAGAGCTGGGAGGCGAAGACGTTCATGACACCGGATCCTGCGGGGCCTGCGGTCCGGTTCGCACCCTCACCTCCGCCGGATTTGCCTGCGGAGCTGGTGTTGCGGGGATCGCGGGGAACTGAGACCGTGTTTTTGGCCGTGGAATTGCTGGGCCTGTACAGGCTCTTCACCTCCTCCTTGTCCTTGGGCTGAGGCTTTTTCTGAGCCACCTTCTCCTTGATCAGGAGCTGGGGCGCCTTGTAGATGTTCGGCACATCGGGGGTCCCCGCCTCCGCGGTGTCCCCAAAGAGCTCGTCCTTCTGCAGATGGGCGAAGTAGAAACCCATGCCGGCCATGACCACGATCCACAGGACCATCTGCAGGTGGAACAGCTCGCGGGGCAGGGCCATGGGGAGGGAGAGCTTCGACGCGCTGGTGGCCGCGATATCCCAGCTCACCTCGCCACGGGAGACCCGGGCCCGCTCGCCGGGACGCATGGTGTAGGTGAGGGTGTTGGGCAAGGAGCTGTCGACGACGGCCTCGCCCGAAGCGACAAGGTCGGTCTTGAGCCGCTTGCCACCCTCACGGACCACGTTGATGTCCATGGAGCCGGGGATGTGCACCAGCATGGCGCCCTCATACAGACGGGCCACGGGGAAGCAGGTGTCCGGGAGCCCCCGGGAGTTCATGGAGTAGCTCGCCCGCGGATCCTCGCCCACGGTGAACCGATCCTTGCGCCGGGAATTGGTGAAGAGCAGCGCGGCACCACCGAAGATCCCGAAGGATCCGAAGATGAAGAGGGCAAGGGCCGAGATGGCGAAGCCATCGTTGCCACGGGCCTTGGGGATGAACTTGTCGGAGAGCCCCTGCTCCTTGGCGATATCGCGGATGACGGCGTTGGCCTGCATCTCCTCGTTCACGCTCCCAATGGAGGCGACCCCGAGAGCCGCCGCGGCGAAAATCAGGACGGCGCCGGCAACGATGGACACCAGGGCGGCCCTTCTCGAGGCCGGCCTGGGAGCACGCAGCACGGACTTCTTCACCGTGTGTCCGCTCTCGGAGGTGGTCACCAGGAGCGCGGGCTCGGCGCCAACCTCCGCCGGGAGCGGCGCGACGGCCTCGACCTCGAAACCGATCAGCAGCACGTATTCACCGACGCTGATCTCGTCACCCGCGCTGAGCACGGACCGCTGCACGGAGCGTCCGTTGAGGAGCGTCTCCTTCCCGGAACCGAGGTCGGCGAGGACCACCTCCCCCGAGGGCTCCCGTGTGATGAAGGCGTGCATGAGGGCGAGGCTCTCGTCATCGATGCGCAGGGTAGCCGCGGTGCCCTTGCCGATCTTCACGGTCTCGTCGCTCAGGGTCTCCTCACGGAGGAAGGCGAGCCCCATGTGGCTATCTTTTTTGTAAATTCTTACTTTTAATGACTGGTTATAATTATTGTTTTCCATGGTGCATTCTCCTTCGGTTCACTTGCACCGTGGTACGACGCTCCGAGCGTTTCTTTCCCGTTTCTTCTCGTAGAAATGTATTTTTTTCTCGTGAGTATACAAAAAGCGTCATCAATCCCCTTGAAATGTCGTTTTTTTAGAATTTTTTAAGGAAGAAGGTCAGGGGTTCGCGGGAGCCTCGGGCTTCACCTCGGCGGGAGGCGTCGTGTCGTCGGCGGGCGCAGGCGCAGGCGCCGTGGCAGGATCAGCGGGCTTCACCTCGGCGGGAGGCGTCGCGGGATCGGTCTTGGGCTCCGTCGTCGTTTTGGGCGGCTCGGCGGGCTTCACCTCGGCGGGCTTGGCGTTCACCTTTTCGCAGGGGCACATCTTGATCTTCTTGGCGGGGATCTTGGGCGCCTCGATGAGGGTGGCGTTGAAGGAGAGGACGATACCCTGCTGGATCTGCCACTTCTCGCTCACCAGGGGGATTTTCACCGCCTTGAAGCTGTACTCCACGGAGACGAACTTGGAGAGCTTGTAGCCGGCCTTGAACTCGAAGTCCATGTTGAGCAGGTCCATGCCCGAGAGCGCCGTGTCGGAGGTGGTGTAGAAGGGCAGCATAAAGTTGGCCTTGACGCCGTAGTTGATGTCCTTCTTGATGGTACCCGTCATGGCGAAGTTGAGCTCGGCGCCGATCTGGACCGTGTCCTCGATCTCCTTGATCTCCAGCTCCGGCGTGGCCGCGTCGTCGGCCAGGGTCCAGCCGCCGCGCCCGTAGATCTCCCATGCGCCGCCGCCCAACTGAATATAGGGCTTGGCCCAGGGCCGCTCGAAGGGCTTCACGAAGGCGCCGAGGCTCTGCTTGATGATGGTGGGGGCGAAGGCCTTGGTCATGTCCACGGAGTCCTGGGCCACGATGGTGGCCTGGCGCAGCTCGTTTCCCTTGGGATCGAGGTACCGGATGGTGAGGTCGGCCCCCGTGGCGTTGATCATGTACCCGTCCAGCAGGGAGGTCTTGAGCCCGAGCTGTGCGTAGGGGCCCATCCAGTTGATCTTGGGTACGTGATAGAGGTAGGCGGATGAGATCTCGAAGTTGTCCAGGGACTTGGAGAACTGATCGAAGAGGGGGGTCTTCACGTAGTTGAGCTGCCACCCCAGATCGTTCTTCCACTCGTGCCCGGTCTTGGAGAGGTAGATGAGCTGCCCCGTGAGGATGTAGCCGAGGTTCCAGGTGGAGCCGTCGGTCTGTCCGACGACGTCTTTGGAGTTGGCCCAGGAGACGGTCCCCGAGGTCTTGAGCATGGGGTGCCACCCGTACTTCTTCTTTTCGACCTTCTTGGGCTTGTCCATGAGGAAGTCCGACCCCTGTCCGAAGGCCCGGGCAGGAAGCACAGCCACGATAATCAATGCAACAATAGGGATATATTTCATTTACAACTCCTCAGAAATCGGAAGGAATAAAATAATCATTTTCATTCCTATTTACTTCGGCTAAATTTGCAAGAAAAAAAAGCCCTGGTCAGAAACCTTCACCGGCGTCGTAGGAGAGGTCCGGGAAAGGGAGGAATCATGAACATCCAAAAAGTCACGTCAATTCTGTGCCTCGCAGCGGTGTGGGCCCTCGGCGCCTGCACGCCCAAAAGCGGAAAGAACTCGGACAGCGGCACGCTGCAGGGGTACGCGGGATTCCCCAATGACCCCCAAAAGGGCACCTCCATCAATCTGGATGCCCGTGACATACCGATGCCGGAGCCCGATGCCAAGGCGCCTCCTCTGGAGGTCATCCACCGCTCCCCCGAGGGGTCCGTCGGGACCGTGCGGGAGCTGGCCGTCATCTTCAACCAGCCCCTCTACGCCATGGGGCTCGAGACCCGCAGGGGACAGCTCGAGGAGATGTTCACCATCACGCCTCCCGTGAAGGGGCAACTGCTCTACCTGGCCGGGGACACGCTCAAGATCGAGCTGGACAAACCGCTCACCCAGGGCAACCGCTACACCGTGACCCTGAAAAAGGGCGTCAAGGCCGTCTCGGGGCGAACCCTGGACCGGGACGTCACCTGGCACATCCTGACCCCCAGGCCCCAGGTCCTTGGGGTGGATACCCACTCCCGTCACGTGGCGAAACACAACGGCATCCACCCCGATGATTCCTTTGTCATCCGCTTCAGCGACCGGGTAAATGAAGGGAACCTCCGCCCCTATCTCTCTCTGACCGTGGGCAAAAAGCCGTGGCCCTTCGTCACCGCCCCCGTGGGCGACTCCACGACCGATCTGCGGCTGTGGAGCGACCGGCCCTTCCCTCTGGGATCCGCGGTGCGCGTTGCCGTCAAGGCAGGGTTCACTCTCGGGGGCGGCCCCCTCCCCGCCGTCACCCCCTACAAGGGGACCTTTTTGGTCCACCCGAAAACTCTGGGCGTCGAGCTCAGCCTGGACCCCTACGTGAAGAAGTACAAGATCTACGTGAACCCCCTCGAGCCGAACCTGAAGATCACCTTCACCGACTACCTCGACGAGGGGGCCTTTCTGGGTACCGTCCAGCTCCGACCCGCCGAAAAGACCGCCGGCTTCGGCGTCGAGGAGTACAGCAGCTGCACCTATGTGGACCGAAAGAAGAAGGGGCAGTGCGGTCGCACCTTCGTGCTCAAGGGGCACCTCAGGCCACATACCACCTACACCGTCACCGTGAAGAAGGGGGTCCGCGATCTCCACGGGCATACCCTGTCCGCCACCGAGGATCTCTCCTTCATCACCGGGGGCTATCCTCCCGGGCTCTTTCTGCCCGACGACCAGGACGCGCTGCGCGAACCCTATAATCCCTACGCCTTCAAATACGTGAACCTGAAACGCCTCAGCGTGGAGACCCGGAGCCTTCCGCCAGACAGCCTCATCCCCTTCCTCAGGTGCCTGGCGCTGCGGGTACCCCGCGAACCCGCTCCGACCCCCTACAGTTGCGCCCGCCACATTCCTCCGACCAAGGTGACCATGACCCTGGGCGGCCCCCCAGAGAAGATCCTCAAAAAGGTCATCATCCCCGGCAAGGGCCTCAAGGTCCTCTCCTTCTCCACCCCCGAGATCGTGGACAGCGACAAAAAACCCATGGTCTTCCATCGCACGGTCCTCACCAGCCGTCTGGGCGTGCATACGCGCCTCACCCAATACAACGCCACGGTATGGGTCACGGACCTCGAGACGGCGAAGCCCCTCAAGGGGGTCACCATCTCCATCCACTCTTCCAAGGGGTGGCCGCTGTTCTCCGGTGTCACCGACGCCGCCGGGCTCTTTCAGGCGGCCATCCCCGAAGACGCTCTGGCCCAGTGGGACGCCGCCGCCTACGTCGTGTGCAGCCTCAAGGAGGACGTGGCCTACACCCGGCTGGGCGGCCGCTACTCGCGCTCCCCGCGGGAAGGGATCGAGCACCCCGAGAAGGAGAAGGTGTCCGAGGCACCCGAGAACCCCTTCTCTTCCTGGATCGGGAGCACCTATTACCCGGACTGGAGCCGGGGAGTGACCCATACGGGCTACCTCTCCACGGAACGCTCCCTTTACCGCCCCGGCGAGACCGTGCACTTCCACGGCGCGGTACGCGCCTTCAACCGGTGGCACCCGAGCCCCGCCTCCAACGCGACCATCGATCTGACCTTCACCGACCCTTCGGGGAGCGCCATCGCCACGAAGAAGCTCACCACGGACACCATGGGAGTCTTCAGGGGCACCTTCACCATGCCCGCCAGGGGACGGCTGGGCATGTACAGCGTCTCGCTGAGCCACGGCGGGAGAACCCTTGCCCACCACTCGGTGAAGGCCAAGGAGTACCGTCCGCCCCGCTTCACCGCCTCCGTCAGGCCCCAAAAGCGCTCCTACCATTCCAGAGAGAAGGCGCGCATCTTCCTCACCGGGGACTGGCTCTTCGGCGGAAAAATGGGCGGCGCGCGGTACACCGTCTCCATGGAGCGGTACCGGTCCTCCCGGTATCTCAGGGGTAAAAATCGCGGGTTCTTCGTCGGCGCACCGGCCTACCAGATCCCTCCGGTAAGGCGGAAGTTCGCGCTCTACACCGGTGTCCTGGACAAGGGGGGGACAAAGACCATCGAGGTGCCCCTCGACCGGTTGGACGGAGCCCACTCTCCCTGGTACGAGACGCACACGGCGCTCCTTGACGTGACCTCCGCGGCACTCAGGACCGTCGGGACCTGGCGCGATTACGAGTACCTCCCCTCCACCCGCCTGCCCGCAGCCACCCAGGTCAGGACCATGGGGCAGACCCTCCGCACCGAACTGCGGGTGCTCGATCCCCAGTGGAACCCCGTCCCGGGCGAGAAGCTGCGGGTGACCTTCCACCCCGCCCGACCGAAACCCAGCGACTCCTGGTACTACACCACCTTCCCCGACTACGCCCACACGCTGTGGACGAAGGAGGTGCCCCAGGGCGCCTTCTCCTTCGGCTGGCCCAAGGCGTGCAAGACCCGCTGTGGTTTCCTCCTGGTGCAGACCGTCGATGCCGCAGGACGCCCGGCCAACACCCAGCTCATGGTGTGCCGCCCCCACAAACCCTTGCCGAGAGCAGTCCAGGCAGCGGCTCGACCCGAGACAAAACCGCAGCGGTACTTCGACATCGTCCTCGACAGGAGCAATGGGAGCTACTCCCCCGGTGAAACAGCGAAGATTACCGTCCGGCAGAAGAACGCGACGACCTACGCCATGCTCTTCGTGGAGCGCGAGGAGGTGTTCAAGGCCATCCCCCTGTATTTCGACGCCAAGGGCGAGGCCAAGGTCTCCCTCCCTGTGTCGGAGTCCTATATGGACTGGGTTATGCTCAAGGTCATCGGGCTTAGAAAAGGCAAGGACCTGCGCCTCTACAGCCCCTTCATCACCACGGAGCAGACCCTCTCGGTCACCTCCCCCCTCGATCACCTGCGGGTCCACATCTCTCCTGAGCGCCGCGACTATCATCCTGGTGAGAAGGTGAAGGTCAAGGTCAAGGTCTCCGATCCCAGGGGCCGCCCGATCCCCGCTCACCTGGTGATCATGGCCGTGGACGAGGCCGTCCTCAATCTCTCGGGATATCGGCTCCCCGACCCCTACTACTCCCTCAGGCATACCCCGCGCCGGTCCGTCGTGGCAGACGACACGCGGCTGCACCTATACAACCTCTTCATCCCCATCTGGCATGTGGATCACTCGGGGACCTTCTACGGACGCCGCCTGGGCGACTTCTGCGACGGCACCGGAGGGCTCGGCATGGGCGGAGGAGGCTTCGGTTCAGGGGGAGGCAGCGCCTACGGCATGGGCCGCCGGATGTCCCGGGTCGGTTTCGCGAGGGGCCAGGGCCGTCGTCCCCCGGTCAGACAAAAAGTGCGCCGGGTCTTCCTCACCACCGCCTGGCACGCCACCCTGGCCACGGACAAACGCGGCGCGGTAGAGACCGCCTTCACCCTGCCCGACAACGTCACCAGCTTCAAGATCATGGCCTTCGCCGTGGACGCCCGGCGCGGCGCCGGCGTGGGCTACAACACCGTCAAGGCGAGCCGCAACCTCATGGCCCTCCCCTCCCTGCCCCGTTTTCTCAGGCGCGACGACACCTCGCAGACCGGCGTGACGGTCTACTACAAGGGGAAAAAAGCCTTCCCGGGCAGCGTCTCCGTCTCCCTCAGCGGCGGCGCCATCGAGCTCACGGGCCCAAAAACACAGCGCGGCGTCATCCCGGCGGGGGCCGGCACTACATTCCGGTTCGGCGTAAGGGCCCGGGACGTCGGCACCTCGCTCTTGACCTTCACCGTCGCCGCCGGGGACGAGCGCGACACCATCGAGGTCCCTCTCACCGTCAAGCCCTGGCACCTGCCCAAGACCGTCTCGGTCTCCGGCGACACCGAGACGGCGGTCCGCCACGCCATCACCCTCATGGACGGCGTATCTGAGGATTTCGGTCACCTCAAGGTCTCCATGGCCTCTACAGCCCTCGTCGGAGTGGAGGACGGCATGGACCAGCTCGTCCACTATCCCTACGGTTGCCTGGAGCAAAAGACCTCGGGACTCATCCCCCTGCTGGGCGTCCACGCCATGGGAAACCGCTTCTCCATGAAGCTTCCCGGAAAGACAGTCGAATACATAAACGCCGGGGTGAAGGCCATCCTCGCCATGCAGCGTTCCAGCGGAGGTTTCTCCTATTGGCCCTCGAACTCGAGCACCGTCTATCCCTGGCTCAACGCCTACGCGCTCCTCGTGCTCTCCCGCCTGAAGCGGTCGGGGATCCCCATCCCCACGCAGGCCCTCAGTCGTGTCGTGGAATACCTGCGCCCCTACGGTTATCCGGTGAGCTCCTGGCAGATCCGGCGCCATTACCTGGAGCGGGCCATGGTGGTCTGGGCGCTGGCCGAGCACGGCGTCTCCAACCACAACACCATCCTGCAACTGGCGAAAAACCGGCAGAACCAGTCTCTCTTCAGTCGGGCCATCGTCCTCGGGCTGCTGGGCCGGCTACCCGCCACGGGTGAACGGGACAAGCTCGTCAAGGAGATGCTGCGGGAGGTCACCTCGGCCATCATGGTCAAGGCCGACATGGCCTACGTGCAGGACACCTATACCCCCGGCTACTACTCCTACATGGACTCCAACGGCCGATCCGCCGCCGTTATCCTCATGGCCCTGCTCAAGGTGGCCCCCGATCACCCGCTGATCGTGCGGCTCGTGCGATGGTTCCTGAGGGGGCGGCCCCGAGGGCAGTTCCGCAATACCCAGGAGGCAGGCTGGGGGCTTCTGGCCATGATGGAGTACGCCCGTCAAAAAGAGAAGACCGTGCCCGACTTCCAGGCCGGCGTCTGGCTGGGGCGCCACCGTCTCTTCACCACCGCCTTCTCTGGACGCACCACGAGACCGACCCTGGTCACCCTCCCCATGAGCCGTCTGCATCCCCTGCTCGGGAAACGGAGCCCGCTCACCATCGCCAAGCGGGGCGCCGGCAGGCTCTACTACACGGCGCGTCTGCGGTATTCACCGAAAAATCTCCCCACTGAGGCGAAGGCCCAGGGGTTCAATGTCTCCAAGACCGTCAGGGTGCTGGGAGCCGATGGGAAAACCCGCCCCGCGGGCACCCCCATGAGCAGCGGGGACACGGTCTGGGTCCAGGTTACGGTCCGCACCCGCGTCAAGAGAGACTTCGTGGTCATCGACGACCCGCTCCCCGCCGGCATGGAAGCCATCGACACCTCCTACGTCAACAGCACGGCCACTTTGGATTCGCGGGCCCTCGTGGAGTCTTCCCGACACGATCATCGGGAGCTGCGCGACGACCGCGTCGTCTGGTTCATCGACAACCTCCCCCGGGGCACCCACATCTTCCGGTATCTGGCCAGGGTCTCCTCCGTGGGCACCTTCCGGTCGCCCCCGGTCCACGCCGAAGAAATGTACAACCCCGAGCGCTACGGCCACGGAGTTGGCCGTGTCGTGACCTTCCGCTGAGTCCCCCTTTCGATCGCCGCATCAGTTGGGAATCGAGATCTCCTCGGTCTCTTCGCAGCTGCGCGCATAGGCGTACTCTGAGAAACCCGTGACCTTGCTGCGTTTCTTGGCCTGATACATGGCCTTGTCGGCCATGGTGATGAGCTCCTCGGGATCCTCACTGTGCTGGGGATACAGGGAGACTCCCACGCAGACACCCAGCTCATGGGCCACGCCGTTCACCACATAGGGGGGATCGATGGTGGCGATGATGTTCTGAACCACGGTGCGCACCGCCGAGGTGTGGGTGAGATCGGGGATGATGACCAGGAATTCGTCACCGCCCCAGCGGGCGACGGTGTCCGTGGCGCGGACAATCTTCTGCAGCCGCTCGGAGACCATGACGAGGATCCGGTCTCCCACACCATGCCCATAAACATCGTTGACCCTTTTGAAATTGTTAAGGTCCATAAAGAGCAGCGCCAGGTGCTTCCCCGTGCGTCTGGCCAACGCCCGGCCCATCTCCAGCCTGTCCACGAGGCCAGCGCGGTTCATGAGCCCGGTCATGGAGTCGTGCATGGCGAGGTATTCGTGGCTGGTGGCCCTGGCCTCCCGCTCCACATCCTGGTTGTACAGCTTCACCCCTGATTTGATGATGTCGATGATCTGGCTCGTCTTGCAGGGCTTGGTGAGGAAACGATAGACCATCCCCTCGTTCACCGCCTCCATGGCGATCTGCAGATCCGCGTATCCCGTGAGGAGCACCCGGCGGCTGAGGGGTGACATGCGCTTGGCCATGATGAGGAAATCGAGGCCGTTCATCTCGGGCATCTTGTAATCCGAGAGGATGACCTTGAAGGATTTGTCCCGGTCGATCTCTGCCACCGCCTCGTACCCCGACTGCTTCGTCACCACATCGAACTCCTCGATGAGATTGCGGCGCAACGAATCGAGGATGGCCACATCATCGTCCACTATGAGAATCTTGCTTTTTTTCATACTATCTCCGGCGGTCCTGCCGGTGAGGCGGCCCTGGACGGGTGGGGCACCCCGCTGGCGGGTCCTCGGGGAAGAACATCCATCTTCCCTCGACTGTGTAATATGCAACTAGTATGTTCAGTTGCCCGGATGAAATCAAGGACAAAGTTCCAATTCCCCCAGGAGAATTTTCCTCGCCATCGAATAATAGTAATAATACACAATAGTTATATCTCTACCATTTTCCTGACGCCGAACCTCCACCAACCGTCTC
>QKIM01000426.1 GCA_003249585.1 Deltaproteobacteria bacterium | reverse complement strand
GGAGAGCTGGTTGAGAATCCCGTCACCGCAGCGCGGTGCCGGATCTCCCCCCCCGTCATCACAGGCTGTCGAGAACAGAAAAAGGGACAGGGTCACAATGGTCCAGCGAAACATGAGGATACCTCCTGAGGGCCTTTATTGTCGCACAGCATCGGGGACTTGTATATGGCAAAGGTCCCGCCGGGAGCATGGCGGGACAAAAAGCGCGGAGGAGGATCAGACCTCGAAGTATCCCTGCTCAGTCAGTTTCACCCATCCCCGTCTCTCCTCGACCCATCCCTGACCGGAGGCATACCGCATCGCCGCGGGGAACCGCTCGTCACCGAGGGACTTTTCATGCCAGATTTCCTTCAGATCCGTGCTCGGCGCGATGCGCCCCGGGCTGAGCTGGAACTTGCTGTACACCATGAGTTTCAGAAGCTTGCGAGCGTCGTCTTCGATACCGAGTAACAGTGCCATGTTCGGACCTCCATGGTGGGTGTGCCGATCTCTTAGGCAGGAACGAGAAGCTGTAAACGTCTTTTCTGAAAAAACCCATTACCCGTTGAAATAGTTGCCCGAATCCCTGCCCCATTTTCACTGCCCATGGCATTTTTTCGCATGTTTTCAAACTGTTGCGATCATTTTTTTCGCCTGCAATGAAAAGTTCCAGCACCTGTGCACAGGAACACGGGGGGAGGAGATCTGCGCCCGGGAGCGGTGGCATCAGCGCCCAACGAAGGCCGCAAACACGTATGGGACTCCCTCCCTCGGACCCCTTACGTCCTGGAGCGAACCCCATAAAATGGTGAATCTCTTTGTTCGCATACTATCAGGCGGCGCCCGCTGTGCAACAAAAAAAAGATGGGTTGACGCCCACCTCCCCTGTCCTATGATGAAAACAGACCGACGGTCGGTCGGAACCCCGAACCCCATGGAGTCCATATGGAAAAAAAGAACGGCAAGCTCGGTCTTATCGGTGCGGCATGGGATCTCTTCACCTCAAAGGGATACGAAAACACCACGGTCCGGGACATCCTCTCCCGCGTCAACCTGGCCAAGGGCACCTTCTACCACTATTTCACGTCCAAGGAGGCCATTCTCAACGACGTCACCGAACATATCATCTCTCGTCAGGTCGAGGCGTTCAAGGAGAAGCTGCAGGGCGAAGACATCGGCGCCACGGGAAGGCTCTACCTGCTCTTCGACCACCTCAAGACGTGGAAGCTCAAGAACACAATCTTCATGCGGACCCTTCTGCGCACCGTCTATTCCGAACAGAACCTCAAACTGCGCCACCACATGGTCAATAAAATGGTGGATCTCCTCTCCCCTATTCTCGCTGATATCTTCGATCAAGGCATCAGGGAGGGGGTCTTCCGGATGGACTTTCCCCATGAGACGGCCCAGCTCGTGCTGCAGATGGGGTTTGCCGTCGGGGCGTCCATGGCCCGGGAGGTGCTGGCCATCATGGAAGACCCTGGAGACACCGCGCGCATTGAACGGGTTCTGCGCCTTTTCGGCCTCTACTTCGCCTCCATCGAGAAGCTCATCGGGGCCGACCAGGGCGTCTTCGATCCGGTCTCCGACCAGGACCTCTTCACTCTCCTGGGCGTCTCGCCCGGCACCGTGGAGAACAGGGCCTGACGCAAGTCCCTGGCGTGTGCCGGCCCGGTCCCACTGTAGAATGTATGTTATGGAGGGGGGGTGCTATGAGGCTGGAGACGATGACTATTTCTTGGCCTTTTTGGCTTTCTTCACATGCTTCTTGACGGGCTTCTTGCCCTTGCGGACCTTGCGGACCTTGCGGACCTTCTTCACATGCTTTTTGCCCTTGTGCATCTTCTTCACGGGTTTCTTGACGGCGCATTTGTCACTGGTCACGTCTTTGCTGGTGGCCATGTGCACCCAGTAGGTGGCAAACACGGGGGCGCCCTTGTCGAAGCGGGCCTTGCGGAGAGCCTGGAAGACGCAGTTCTTGCCGTTGGCGAGCACCATGAAGGGATGGGCGACCTGGATGTTGGTGACCTTGCCGGCCTTGTTCACCATGAAGGTGACGCCGAACTTGGCGCGGGTTGCCATGCCACGGAGGCCCTTGCCCTTGATGAAGCAGGCGGCGGCCTCGGAGGCGGCCTTCTCCATGACGGGTTTCATGGCTTTTTTCAGGGCGCGGCGGCTCTGGTGCCCCTCGGGGGTCTTCATGTCGGGATCACGGCTGATCATGCCGGGGAAAAAGACGACGCGGGATTTGGCCTTGAAGCACTTGCGGGGGACATCTTTCTCGAAGGTGCCGAGGATGCGGGCCCAGCGGTGGCTCTTGCGAGTCTTGTGGACGGGTTTCACGACTGCGGCTTTTTTAAGATCGCGGACGATGGTCTCGAGGAGGTTGATCTTCTTCTGGAAGTCGGCAACCTCGCCCTCTTTGGCCGTGAGGGCCGTCTTGGCGGTCGCGAGATCCTGCTCGGCCTTGTTGGCGCGGGCTTCAGCTGTGTCGGCGCGGTTGACGGCCGTGGTGTACTTCGCCTTGGGGACGCCGCCGCAGCCGGCTACCAGTACGAGCGCAGTGATCGACAGGGCAATATTCCTAATGGTTGTTCTCATTTCTCACCTCAAAAGCATCCTTGCGGATGGAAAGATCGCTCTCGACAGGAAGAGCAGCCGCCATAATATTTGAGGGTTCCGGTGTTTGCAATACTTCTCTTTCAAAAAACGACACAAGATACACTATCGGCATGCAACTGTTTTCGTTCAACATTTCAACTCCAGCACCTCTCTGGAAACTCTGAGTCCGGGACATCATGCCCCCTTCCCTTTTCCAACCGTCGTGATATGAAGAGGCATCCTAGGAGGAGTCATGCAATTTCAATGGTCCATGCCGACTCGATGTTTCTTCGGTCACGACGCCTTGAGGCGCCACGGAGAGGTCCTGACGAGCCTCGGGAAGAGGGCAATGGTCGTCACCGGTCGGGCAGGCGCTGAGCGGAGCGGTGCGCTGACTGGCGTAACGACCCTGCTGGACGCCCTGGGCATTTCCTGGGCGCGCTTCGAACAGGTGGAGCCCAATCCGTCCCTCGAGACCGTCCTGGCCGGTGCGCGGGCCACCGAGGAGTTCGCCGCCGACTTCGTCATCGGGATCGGGGGCGGCTCCCCCATGGACGCCGCCAAGGCCATCGCCGCGCTGGTACACAACCGCGATCCCGAGGCCCTCTTCGCCGGCCGTTACGACTACCCGGTCCTGCCCGTGGTGGCCGTCCCGACGACCGCCGGGACCGGCAGCGAGGTCACGCCCTACTCCATCCTCACGGATCACGGGAGGGGCATCAAACGGAGCCTGTCGGCGCCGGTGCTCTTCCCCGCCTTCAGTTTTCTGGACAGCCGCTATCTGGACACCCTCCCGGGGCCCTCCCTCGTCAACACCGTCCTCGACGCCCTGAGCCACGCTGCCGAAGGATTTCTGGCCCGCCGCGCCACCCCCCTCTCGGACACGCTGGCCATGGAATCCCTCGCCATCATCGGCCGCCACCTCGCCGGGCTGGCCGAAAAGGAGCGCGATCCGAAACTCCTGGACGATCTGCTGTATGCCTCCCAGCTCGCCGGGATGGTCATCGCCCAGACGGGGACGACCATCGCCCACGGCATGGGCTACGGGCTCACGGTGCATCACGAAATGGATCACGGCTACGCCAACGGGGCCATCTTTCCCGCCTTCCTGAGTTTCTCCATGGTCCATCAGCCCGACCGGACGACGGCGATCCTCGCGGCCCTGGCGATGGATGGACTCGAAGCTTTCCAGGATGCCGTGACAGGGCTCCTTGGCCCCTTCCCGAAAATCGCCGCGGAGAGACTGGACCAGCTGGCCCAGGCGGCCTCACAGACGGCCAATGTCCACAACACCGTCCCCGAGCCCAGTCTCTCGGACATCCGCGCCATGTTCACAGCCACCTTCGGTTGATCCATGCGTCCCCTCGCCACAGCGCTTCTCCTATGGGCCCTGGGGTGTGCGAAGCCGTCCGCGGAGGATCCGATCCCGGAGCTGCCCCCGCCCCCGAAGCGCCCCACCCCGATGGTGTCGCCCCCCCCGGTGCCGCGCAAGCCATCGGTCCCAAAGCCGCGTCCCGTATCACGACCCAGACCCGCCCCCCCTCCGGCCGCACGGGGCCCCGTCCCCCTCGTGGTGGAAGGGTTTCGCCCCGCATCCCACACCATCCCCTGGCCCGAGAGGAGCCGGCCCATGCCCCTGGTTGTCATCCTGCACGGCAACTACGATCGCCCCCAATGGGAATGCGACACCTGGCACCGGGCCGTGGGAGATCTGGCCTTCCTGCTGTGTC
>QKIM01000532.1 GCA_003249585.1 Deltaproteobacteria bacterium | reverse complement strand
CTTTCCGTCCTATCCGGAGGTCGCCATGCAACACACTCGGTCGGAAGCATTGTTCGCCAGGGCCCAGGGGCTGATCCCCGGGGGCGTCAATAGCCCGGTGCGGGCGTTTCGCGCGGTGGGCGGCCACCCGGTGTTTATCGCCCGGGCGGAAGGGTCGCGCCTCTTCGACGTGGACGGCAACGCCTACATCGACTACGTGGGCTCCTGGGGGCCGATGATCCTCGGCCACAACCACCCCGAAGTACGGGCCGCCCTGGAGGAGGCGCTGAAGAACGGCACCTCCTACGGCGCTCCGACGGAGCTCGAGGTGGAGATGGCTGAGCTGGTCTGCGCCTGCGTCCCCAGCGTGGAGATGGTGCGCATGGTCAACTCCGGCACCGAGGCCACCATGAGCGCGATCCGGGTGGCTCGAGGATTCACCGGCCGCGACAAGATCGTCAAGTGCGAGGGATGCTATCACGGGCACGAGGACTCGCTGCTGGTCAAGGCCGGCTCCGGCGCCACGACCTTCGGCGTGCCGACGAGCCCGGGGGTGCCGGCAGACGTGGCCCGCAACACCCTCACGGTGCCTTACAACGATCTGGAGGCCTTCGAGGCCGTGATCCGGGCGAACCCGGGGCAGATCGCGTGTCTGATCCTCGAGCCCGTGCCGGGGAACATGGGCTGCATCGAACCGGCACCCGGCTACCTGGAGGGACTCCGGGAGATCACGGCTCGGGAAGGGGTGGTGCTGATCTTCGACGAGGTGATGAGCGGATTTCGGGTGGCCCTGGGGGGCGCCCAGGAGCGCTTCGGGGTGACGCCCGACCTCACCACCCTCGGAAAGGTGATCGGGGGAGGGCTGCCCGTGGGTGCCTATGGCGGCAAGCGGGAGATCATGGAGAAGGTGTCCCCTGCGGGCCCTGTCTACCAGGCAGGTACGCTGTCCGGGAATCCTCTCGCCATGAGCGCGGGGTACGCGATGCTGAGAGCGTTGCGACGCCCCGGCGTGTACGAGGCCTTGGAGGAGAAGTCCCGGGCCCTCTGCGACGGGCTGACCGAGGTGTTCCGCCGCCGCGGCGTACCGGCGTTTCACACTCGAGTCGGGGCCATGTTCACGACCTTCTTTCAAGAGGGGCCTGTCACCGACTACGCCACGGCCCTGCGCAGCGACACCGAGCGGTTCGGGAGGTTCTTCCAGGGCATGCTGCAGCGGGGGGTAAACCTCGCCCCGAGTCAGTTCGAGGCCGGTTTCATGAGTCTGGCCCATACCGACGATGACATCGGGCGGACCTTGGAGGCGGCGGATCAGGCTTTGGCGGCCCTGTAGTTCAGAGGGGCTGTTTGGTCCGATGCTTTGATTGTTTGAAATCGGGGCGCCGGGGCCCTCGTGGTCCTTGACCCTGTTTTCTGCGTTGTGCTATAGAAGGCCGACTTTTGAGCCCGGGGCGCTCCGGGCACCCCGGGGTGCCGATGCAGCTCCTCGTCTTGATCCTGAACAAGGAAGAGAAGCTCGAGGAGATTCTGACCTACTTCCTCGAGGAAGGGGTGGCGGGCGCCACGGTGCTCGAGAGCGAAGGCATGGGGCGCATCCTCTCTCAAGAGGTGCCGATCTTTGCCGGCTTCCGGGACCTGTTCGCTCCCTCTCAACCCCTGAATCGGACGATCCTGTCCGTGGTGCCCGACGAGCTGGCGGAGCGGCTCGGGGCAGGTATCGGGGAGATTCTCGGGGGATGGCGGACGCCGGGAACGGGCCTCCTCTTCACCCTTCCGGTGGCTCGGGTCTGGGGGGCCGAGAAGGAGTGAGCGAGCAGCGTCGCGACACGATGCGACTCGTCACCCGGTTCAGCGCCGGTACGCTCGAGCTGGGAATCTCCGTAGCGATCGGCGTCGGGATCGGCTATTTCCTGGACACAAGGGTTTTCGGCGGCCGGACGGCCCCCTGGTTTACCCTCTTCTGGCTTCTCTGCGGCGTGGTCGCCGGCTTTCGCAGTCTCCTCCGGGTGCTGCGGCAACTCCAGGAGGAGGGTGAGCGGGACGGAAATGAAAACTCCCCCTGAGGGCATGGGCGGTGACGAGGTCGCCCCGGGGCAGGAAGAACCGCCCACCGCCGAAGTTAGCACCCGGAGGATCGAGGTCTTCAACCTCTGTATCCTTGTGGCGGCTAGCATCGCCTCCTTGTGGGTGTCGAAAGCGTTTGCCCTGGGAGTGATTGCCGGCGGCGTGCTGATGGCCGCCAATTTTCGCGTGATCGTCGGCGTCATCCGGTCGGTGTTCCTGAAGGGATCGACGCGGGTGGGCAACGTGGCCGTCTACTGGCTCAAGTTCGCCGGGATCATGTTCTTGGTCGGGGTCCTGATCGTGTCGTACCGAGTGGATCCGATCGGGTTCCTTGTCGGTCTCTCAACCATCCTCGTCGCCATCACCGCCGAGGCGGTGCTCCGGCTGGCCGGAAGATAGCCCCGCACGGGAGGACACGGATCATGGCTGCAGCGGCCCACCACGACATCGTCTGGACGTCTCTGATTCCGGGTCTGAGGTCGGTCGAGCACTACTTCCTCAATCCAGAGACCAACGAGCCCGGCTTCCACGTCTCCAACGCGATCCTCATCTCCTTGATCATCCTCGTGCTGGCGCTGCTCGCCCGCTCCCGGACCAAAGTGGGAGACCTGAGCGACGAGGATCTGGTCCCCGACGGTAAGCTCACGATCCGCAACCTCATGGAGCTTATGGTCGGCGGGATCATGGGGATCATGCGGGACTCCATGGGACACGCCGCGCCCCGGTTCTTCTACCTGGTCGGGAGCCTGGCGTTCTTCATTCTGTTCTCGAATCTCTCGGGCCTCGTTCCCGGATTCATGCCCCCTACCGACAACCTCAACACCACCCTCGCTGTGGCGCTCGTGGTGTTCTTCATGACCCACGTGTACGGTTTCAAGGAGCACGGGGTCGCCTATCTCAAGCACTTCGCGGGACCGTTCTGGTGGCTGGCGTGGCTGATGATCCCGATCGAGATCATCTCGCATCTGGCGCGGCCCATGAGCCTGAGCCTGCGCTTGTTCGGCAACATCATGGGCGACCACAAGGTGGCGGCGATCTTCTTCATGCTCTCGCCCCTGGTGGTGCCGGTGTTCACGTCGGTCCTCGGGTTGTTCGTGTCCTTCGTGCAGACCTTCGTGTTCATGCTCCTGACCATGGTGTACTTCTCCGGTGCCATCGAGCACGGGGAGCATTGAGCTCACCCCGTTCCGCGGGCTGAGCCCGCGTTCTTCCAAAACTCCAACGAGAGGAGGTGAATGACATGCTGAAGAGAATCTGGACCGTCGCCCCCGTTGCTATCCTGGCCCTGATGGTCGCCGCTCCCGCGCTCGCTCAAGAGCACGGCGGCGAGGGCCTCGCCGTGCGCGGCCTGCTGGCGTTCTCCGCCGGCTTCGCGATCGCCATCGCCGCCGCCTTCGGCGCCCTGGGGCAGTCCAAGGGCCTCGCGGCCGCCCTGGAGGGCATCGCCCGCAACCCGGCTGCCAGCGGCAAGCTGGTGACCCCGATGATCATCGGTCTCGCCATGATCGAGTCCCTGGTCATCTACGCGCTGGTCATCGCCCTGATGATCGTCCTCAAGCTCTAAGAGCTGCGGAGCCCCCCGGGGAGCTTTCCCGGGAGGTCTCCTGATCTTTGTTTCGCTTGATGGTAGGGCAGGGTACGAACCCTGCCCTTTCTTCTTTTGCGCACGACCAGCTACCTCCCGACGCGTTGCCGCACGACCCGGGGTCGATGAAATCTTGTCCCAGCCCGGAGGAAATCTACCGGTCGGTCGATAGCCGGCGGCGGGCGTGCTCAGCCGATTGCCCGGTTCCGGGGCTTGCGGGGACCCCGGGGATTCTGGTACAGCGTTTGCTTAGTGGCGGCTACGTCGTGAACCTTTTCGGGTGGAGGTGCCATGAGGAAATTCTGGGACGAGAAGTTTGAGACGATGCCTCTGGAGCAAATGCAGGAATTCCAAGGGAGGAAGCTCCAGGAGACCGTATCCTGGCTGTACGAGAAGGTTCCTTTCAGCAAACGCAAGCTCGACGAGGCCGGCGTCAAGCCCGGAGATATCCGCTCCCTCGATGACCTCAGGCATCTCCCCTTCACGGTGAAAACGGACCTCCGGGACAACTATCCGTTTGGGCTGTGCGCGGTGCCGATGAAGGACCTCGTGCGCGTGCATGCCTCATCCGGGACCACGGGCAAGCCTATTACGGGGCCCTATACTGCGGAGGATCTAGACCAGTGGGCCGAGTGCATGGCCCGTAGCCTGTACGCCCAGGGTATCCGTTCCGATGACATCTGCCAGAACGCCTACGGCATGGGCCTTTT
>QKIM01000552.1 GCA_003249585.1 Deltaproteobacteria bacterium | reverse complement strand
GTACACGATCTCCGTGGTGGCCGTGGACGATTACAACAACGCCTCGGAGCAGAGCGACACGGTCTCGGGGACTCCCATGCCCACCACGGACTTCGCTGAGCAGTACGCCGCCTCGGGAGGCACGGCAGACGGACACTATTGCTTCTTCGGGGGCACCATCTTCAAGGACCAGGACCATCCGGCCCTCGAACCCCTGAGGGCCTTCCGAGACAGCGTCCTCATGCACTTCGCCGCCGGCCGGGCCTTCGTGAGCTACTACTATTCCCACGGGCGCGGGTGGGATCGCTTTTTGCGCCGACACGCCGCTTTGGGGGCAGTGCTGATCCCCCTCATGGGCATCCTCCTTCTGATCCTGTCCGCGCTGCTGTGCGTCCCCCTGTGGTTCTGGGGAGGACTGGGCCTTCTGTGGCTTTGGCGCAGACGCTTGAGCGCGCTCGCCCAGGCAAATCTGGTGGCACGCCCCGGCATGCCCGTACGAAAGCGCGCACCGCTTCCGTGCTGAGGGTACGGCATGCCCGTACGAAAGCGCGCACTGCCCTTTTCCCATCGTCTCTCCATTGTCAACGGCCCCCGTTTCTGTCACTGTTTGGGCAACGACCGGAAAGAAAGGGCACAACGATGGAACCAAGACCCCTGGACACCTTCGCCTCCCTCCCCCTCAGCGGACAGATTGCCTGGCTCGAGGAGCGCCTCGGCAGTGAACCTCCCGAGCGCCTCATGGAGACGGCCGCGGGGGTGCGGGACAGCTCCCCCCTCTCCTGGCTGTCAGCTGCACTCCTCACCACAGGGTACTTTCAGGAGGAGGTGACGCGGACCTCCTTCGCCTCCTTCCTCATAGAGCGACCGGAGACGGCGGTCAACAAGATGGTGAAGACCATGCTGGAGGCGGCGGGGCAGGACTCGACGCTACGGGAGCTACTCTCGGATGTCCTGGTGAAGACCATGGAGTGCATCCCCCTGGTCCGGCTCTCCTCCATGTGCCTCGTGGACAGGGCCCTCAAGCACAACTTCCCCAACGCGCGCACGGGGCATCTGGAGCGCGTGCGGGAGCGCTGCCTGGAGGCGCTGTCCCAGGGCGCCCTGGACCAGATTTCCGTGGACCGTCTGGCCCAGCTCCCCGCGGCCTCCATCACGGCCCTGCGCCAACGCGCGGCCGAGTGTGGCCCCGAGATCTCCGAGCACCTCTCCGAGAAGCTGGGGGCCCTGGCCGTGGGGGCCGTGGAGGTCATCGCCGCCATCCCCAAGGCGGTCTCACAGTCCAACGCCGAGGAGCTCCTGGCCCGCAAGGTGTACACGGATCCGGGACACTTCCTCATCGAGCTTCTGCAGAACGCCGAGGACTCCGGCGCGACCACCTGGCGGCTCACCTTCGCCCGGGACCGGATCACCGTCTGGCACGACGGCGCCCCCTTCGACACCAAGGACGTGGTGGGCATCACCTCCATCGGCCAGACCACCAAGAGCAAGTCCCAGATCGGCTTCTTCGGGGTCGGCTTCAAGTCCATCTACGAGGTGACGGACCGTCCCCAGCTCTTCTCCGAGGCGTACCGCTTCGAGATCGTGGACATCTCCATCCCCAAGACCCTCGGGACTCGTCCCTCGGGGTTCCCTGAAGACGGGACCCTTCTGATCCTGCCGCTGAGGGACCCCGACGACCCCGAGCGCAGCGCGCGGGCGATGTTCGAGAAGGCCCGGGCCCTCGACCCGGTGGTGCTCTTCACCCTCAAGCGCATGGCGCACATCGAGCTGGTCCTCGAGGCGGACGCCGGCGGACCGGACATCTGGTCCATCCACGAGGTGGCCGGGGAGCTCTCCGGGATCGCGGCCATCGAGGCCCTGCCCGCCGAGAGCCGGACCCACTACCTCATCTGCGACGAAGCGCACCGGTACACGGAAGGGCTGCGGCAGGCGGGGAAGGCCGACGCCACCCCGATCATGGTCGGTGTCCAGTGCGACGCGCGCGGGGTCCCACGGCCCCTGGACCCCGGTGACGCCACAGTGTACAGCTACCTCCCCACGGGAGAGCACTCGGGTCTGCGGTTCTTCCTCCAGGCCCACTTCGATGTCCCGGTGGACCGCGAGCGCATCGCCGGCGACTCCGCCTGGAACCGCTGGATCAACGCCAAGGTGCCCGCCCTCCTTGGGAGGACCTTCGAGGTCCTCGACGCCCTCCCTGGAGACGCCCCTGAGATTCTGGCGCGGGCCGCGGGATTTCTGGACATTCTGCCCCTCCCCCAGGACCTGAACGCGCCCATCTTCCGCGCGATCCCCGCCCTTTTGCAGCGGGAGCTGGCCGCACTGCCGCTTATCCCCGACGGGAGCGGGACCCTGAGGCCTCCAGACAGGATCCGCATCGCGCCACCGTCTCTGACACGGCTCACCGGCCATGTCCTCAGCGAGGGAGACGAGACCGTCTGCTTCGCCCACCCCGATCTGACCCCGCGGCAGCTGGAGGTGGCGGCCTTCCTGGGCGCCCGCCCCTTCGGCGTACGGGAGCTCGTGGAGCACTTCGGGAGGGTCCTTGTCAACGGCCCGGCGGGGATTCCCGAGGATCATTTCCTGCACCACCCTTCCTGGGAGACCATGGACGCCCTGTACACCCTGCTGCTCGGTGAGCTCTCCTCGGGGGGCGACGCCGATCTTTTGGAGGGGCTGCGGCGCCTCCCCCTGATCCTCACGGACGACGGGTCCCTCGCCTCTGCAGAGGCGGCGGGGATATTCCGGGGCTCGCTGCCCATCCGGCAGGTGTACGCCGAGATGCACTCCTTCGTGCACGTTCGTTTCGACGCGACGGTGGGGGAGGGGGAGTCCGCGCTTCCCGGCGCGGCGCTCATGGACCGGCTCGGGATACCGACCCTCTCCGTATCCCGGCTGCTCCAGGATCTCCTGGCGGCCCTGCGTGATGTTCCGGTTCCCCTCACCGACCCGGCCTCGGTGTCCCTCTTGGGGACCCCCGGGCGCATGGACGCCATTTTAACGCTCGTGGCCGAGGGGAGCCGGGATCAGATCATGCGGGTGGCCGCCCTGCCGCTGTTCCCGGGAGAGGACGGGGCCTATCACCCGCTGGCCCGCAACATGGCGGACACGAGAGGCCTCGTGGGGATCGCCCCCGGCGAACTGTCCGCGGGACTCGTCGATCTCTATCGGGGCCTTAGGCCGGTCCTACACCGGGAGACCCCCAGGGAGGGCCCCGTCCGCCGCATCATGGACCAGCTCAACATCCACCGGCTCTCCCTGGCCACCTTCATCAAGGATGTAGAGGAGCGCAGAGTCCCCGCCCTCTCTACGCGGGAGCTCTTTCGGTTGCACCGGCTTTTGGCCGAGGCTCGGGACGAGCTCACGGCCCGCATGCGCAAGGATCTGGCAGCGCTCCCGCTGTGGCCCGACGGCAGGGGGGAGGCGCATCCCCTCCTGGGCAGGGGCGCGGTGTTCATCCCCATGGATCCCGTCATCCGGGGATTCTTCGGGGAAGACGCCACCCTCGGACTTTTCCTCCATGAGGCCGTCACCGACCTCGATCACGTCAAGGAGATGGGAGTGGAGAGCGTCGGCACCGCGGCCCTCATCGCGGCGCTCGCCTCGGAACGCGAGGATCTCCCCCTCCCGAGGAGTCCCGGAAATCTTCAGGCCGTGGCCGGGTTCCTCTTTGAGAAGCGGGCCCACATCCACAGCCGCAGCGCCCAGCTTCTGGGCCGGGCCGAGGCCTTCGTGTGCGAGGAGGGGGAGGTTCATACGCTTGCAACGCTGGCGATCTCCGATTCTCCTGTGCTTCGCCGGCTCTATCGTGACTTCACGGGGACCCATTTTCTGGAGAGCTCCTCGATCTTCGGGAGACTCGTCGCGGAGCTGCACCTCGAGGACAGCTGCGTCAAGGTCACGGGCGCCTCCCTGGTGGAGGCGCTGACCGACATGGACGTCGACGTCCTGGTCCGCCACCCTGGAGTGACCGATCTCGAACGAAGACGGACGCTGCTCACCTGTCTCACAGGCATGCTCCCCGGTCTTTCCAGGCAGGAGACGGGACGCTGCATGGCCCTTCCTCTGATCCACGCCGGTGACGGCCGGTTCTGTGCCCCGGGAGACGCGAACCTTCCCCCGGATCTGGCCCGGCTCTATCTCGCTCCCCCCGAACTCCACGACCTGGTCTCTCCCTTCGTCCCGCTGGTCCTGCCCGAAGAGGTCGACCTGGCGGCTCCCTGGTTCGAGGTGCTTGGAGCGGCACCCTTCTCCCTCGTCACCCTGCTCAGGCTCCTGCGCACCGTGACCGCCAGGGAGGGCGCCCGGAGGCTGACCCCCGAGGAGGCCCTGGCCCTTCTGTGCCTCATGGCCGAAGCGATGGAA
>QKIM01000387.1 GCA_003249585.1 Deltaproteobacteria bacterium | reverse complement strand
AGGAGTCCTCCACCGTCATCTTGCCGCCGCCGACGATCACTGCGGCGCCCATCTTTGGTCCGATGCGCATCTCGGCGGTCAGTTCGAGCACCGGGAGGATCAGGTGGATCGGGGAGACGGTGAGTGAGAAGGAGGGGAGCTTGACGGGCTGCGGGGCCATCGCTGGCGCTGCGGCAGGTGCTGCGGCGGGTGCTGCAGCGGGTGTACTTGCCGGAGCCGCCGCCGGAGCCGCCGCTGGTGCCGCCGCTGGTGCCGCCGCGGGGTCCGCAGGCGCGGTTACGGGCGCGGCCGTGACGGGGGCCGCCGGGGCCTGGGCGGTGGCGGTGGAGACAAAGGCAATGCTCAGGAGAACGATGGATAAAACCAGTTTCATGTGGGGGTTCCTTTCCGGTTTGTAGTGACCAAGACAGGTGGAGTATAACAAAAAAAATCCTCTGAACAAAGATGTAAATGTATGATATTCAGTTGTTTCGCAATTACTGTGAAATTCGTAACATAGATCTTGCGACTGATCCACCACGGACTCCTTTGGGCGACCGGGCAACCACCGTTTGAATCAAGATGGCGACCGTGGTACCATCCTCACGCAATCCCCGTGGAGGGACCGACGGAGGAGTATGGCGCTGAAAAAATCCCTTGGCTTCATCGACGTGTTCAGCATCGCCGCGGGGGCCATGATCTCCAGCGGGATCTTCATCCTGCCGGGAGTGGCCTTCGGGAAGGTCGGGCCCATCCTCTTCATCTCCTATCTCATCGCCGGACTCTTTGCCATGCTGGGCGCCCTGAGCGTCGTGGAGCTCTCCACGGCCATGCCCAGGGCCGGCGGCGTGTATTATGTCGTGAACCGGTCCCTGGGGCCTCTCGCGGGGACCCTCCTCGGGGTCTTCAGTTGGGTGGCCATTGCCCTGAAGAGCGCCTTCGCCATCTTCGGCATGGCCGAAGTGCTCTTTCTCCTGGCGGGAATCCCCGTGCTCCCGTCGGCCCTCGCCATGACGGTCCTCTTTGCGGCCCTCAACGCCTTTGGCGCGGAGAAGGCGGCCCGCATCGAGGTGATCCTGGTGCTGTTCCTGCTGTTGATCATGGTGGCCTACGTGGTCCTGGGCATGCCCCGGGTTGATGTGGCCCGCTTCGACCCCATGGCGCCCTTCGGGTTCAACGCCATCCTGGTCACGGCCGGTTTTGTCTTCGTCTCCTTCGGCGGTCTGGTGAGCGTGGCCTCCATAGCCGAAGAGGTGAAGGTCCCCACCCGCAACATCCCTTTGGGCCTCCTCGCCGCGCTCGGGGTGGTCACAGGGCTCTACGTGCTTTTGCTCATCGTCACGGTCGGTGTGCTGCCCGCCGAGGTCTTCCGCGGCTCTCTGACCCCCGTTGCCGACAGCGCGCGGGTCTTCGCCGGCAAACCCGGCTACGTGATCATCTCCGTGGCCGCTTCGCTGGCCTTCATCACCACGGCCATCTCGGGCATCATGTCGGCGTCCCGCTTCCCCCTGGCCCTGGCGAGGGACGGTCTCGCGCCCGAGGTGCTGGGCCGGGTTACCCGAACGCGTGGCGTCCCGCTGCTTGCGCTGTCCCTCACGGCGGTCTTCATCGGCGTGATGCTGCTCCTGCCCCTGGAGACCCTGGTCAAGGCCGCCTCCACCGTCATCCTCACCGCCAACCTCTTCGCCAATCTCTCGGTGATCATCCTCAGGGAGAGTCGGCTGCAGAACTACCAGCCCACCTTCCGTGCGCCCTTCTATCCCTGGCTGCAGATCGCCAGCATCCTCCTCTTCGGATTCTTCATCGTGGACATGGGGCTCGCGACCATCGAGATTTCCCTGGCTCTGCTTGGGGCGGCCCTCCTGGTCTATGCACTCTACGGGCGGCGGCGCGGACGGCGGGAGTCGGCGCTGGCCCACCTGGTCGCCCGTCTCACCAACCGCGTGATGCGGACGGGGACGCTCGAGGCCGAGCTGCGGGAGATCATCCAGCAGCGCGACGACGTGGAGCCCGACTGGTTCGACCACCTGGTGAAGGACGCGCCCGTCATCGACTGGACCTGCGAGGAGGGCAGGGCTGCATTCTTTGAGCGGGTGGCCGCGGAATTCGGGCAGACCCTCCAGTGCAAAAGCGAGGTCATCGCGAGGCTCCTCGAGGAGCGGGAGGCCGAGAGCTCCACGGCTCTCTCCTCCTTCGTGGCCATTCCCCACATCGTCATGGACGGGGAGGGCGAGTTCCGGCTTCTCGTGGCCCGCTGCGCCGACGGGATCGCGTTCGCGCCCGGGTCGCCCGCCGTCCGCGCCGTCTTCGTCCTTCTCGGGACGAAAGATACGCGAATGCTGCACCTGAGGGCCCTGGCTGCCATCGCCCAGACCGTCTCGGAGGAGCACTTCGAGGAGGCGTGGCTCGCCGCTTCCTCCCCGGCACGACTCAGAGATCTGAGCCTCCTCTCAAAGCGCAGGCGGCAATCCTCCACGTAAAGGGCCGCAGGCGGCCCACATGAGATCGGCTTTTCGGGGGGGCGGGGAGAGTCGAGCCCTTCCGTGGCGGCGACACGGGACAGGGCGATCTCCAGCGCGCGCCCGGTCCGGGCTCCGGCGCGGCGGCGCAGGGCTTTCACGAATGCGGGCAGGTGTACCCGCCGCTGAAGCGTGAAGACGACGAAGGCCACCACCAGTCCGCGCAGGAAGATCAGGCCGGCTCCCGCGGCTGACAGAGGGGAGAAGGCCACCAGGAGCACGAGGGAGAGCGCCATGAAGAAGAGAAAGAAGGGGCGGAGCAGATCCCGGGTGGCGCCCAGGGCGCTGCTCAGCCAGGTACGGGTGATGTGGTGCGAGAGGTCGGGCCTCAAGGGCGTGAAGCGCCGCTCGATGGTCTCCACGAGGCCCGTGAGGCGGCCGTACCAGGCCACCGTGGCGACGATCGTCGACAGAAGTGCTCTGAGGGCCAGGAGGGCCAGGAGGGCCCCTCCCAGGCCGAAGGTTATGCCCAGGGCACCGCTGAAGGCTGCCGTGAGCCCCGAGAGCATGGCGAAGAAGGCGTCCCCGAAGAGGATATACTGAAAGAGGAGACCCAGCCCCACGGTGAGCCAGCCCATGAGGATCGAGGCGGCGAGCACGCCGGGGAGATTCCAGCCCGTGAGGGCCGTGACGATGCCGAAGAGGCCACCCTGCAGGGCGATGGAGAGCATGGGGCGCAGGGGACTCACCATGGGGCTGAAGGCCTTGAGCAGGGCGGTGATGAAGGTGATGCGCAGGATCCCTCTCCCGCCGGTGCCGTTACCCGCCAGGACAAGCATGGCGTTCTGGAGCAGGGACAGAAAATGGCCCTTGAGCGGAATCCGGCCCGCGTGCAGGAGGCTGCCGAGGCCGATCTCCACGGTCCCGCACATGCCGGAGTACTCTCCGATGCGGGCCGTCTCCAGCTCCTGGGCCATGGTCGCCAGGCGAGTCTCGGCGTCGTCCAGGGGCTCGGAGTCCAGATCGATGTGCACGTGTTCGCCGATGTGGAAGGTCGACAGGAGCTCGGGGAGGAGGCGTTTCTTCACCACGAGGATCAGCACGCCGTGGGAGAACACGCGCCGCCTGTGGAGGAGCGGGGCCCAGCCTGCGCCGGCCAGCTCCAGCGGACCGATGTCGTCCATGACCCAGCACAGCACCTTGCCCTGCCCGAGCCGGGCCGCGAGACCAGCCTCGAGATCGGCGCGCACCTCGTCGTGGAAGGTGAAGTCGGGGATGATGGCGTCGCTCCCGGTTGACCTGCGCTCCGCCCAAGGCAGGCGTTCGGCCCAGAGGCGCCGCCGGGGCGAGGCCACGGAGCGCATGTAGTAGCGATCCGCCGAGGCGTGCTCCGCGCGACCTTGAGCCGGCGCTGGGCAGAGTATTCCGGCCGTGGCCACGGGGCCAAAGAGTCCGGGGCAGCGTGTCAGCAGGGTTGTTTTCCCTGTTCCCGGTTTTCCTGTTATAATGACCGTCGTCGCCACAAGGGCCTCCTCGCACGGGGCGGCGGGCATCCCTCCCGGGACCCGGAGCCGAACATGGACACGGAAACGCGCATCGCCTTCAAGTTGAAACTCTCCCTCCGGGACGCCGAGGGTCCCTTCATGGGCAAGGGGCTCGTGCAGCTCCTCACGGCCATCGAGGCCGAACACTCCATCCGTCGCGCCGCCGCCGGGATGTCCCTGAGCTACCCCAAGGCGCTTCGCATCCTCAGACGCCTCGAGGAGGCGCTGGGGACCCGCGTCGTGGAGACCAGCCGTGGGGGGGTCCAGGGAGGCGGGGCCAGCGTCACCGAGGCCGGGAAGGCCATCTGCAGACGCTTCGAAGCCTTCAATGCCGCGCTGTCCAACCGGGCCGAAGAGCTCTTTG
>QKIM01000649.1 GCA_003249585.1 Deltaproteobacteria bacterium | reverse complement strand
AGTGTAGGCGTAAAGTGCCTATATTACAAATTTTCTTGGATAGTGTCCACCCTTTCCTGCATTTTATGCCTGTGGTATAGTTGGTTTTCCTGGCTCCCAAGGAGGTCTGTCGTGTTTCGCAATATATTGAATTATTTGGTAATATTTATTTTGATCGGGTGTAACTGTCCCGGAGAGTGCCCCAGGGAGAAAAAAGGGGGGGCGCCCCCGCCGAAAAAAGCCGGCGGTGCGACCAGGGCGAAGAACGCGCAGACCCCGGTCACCGCGGCACCTTCCACGCGGGAGAGCCTGGGCGCTTCGTACGATCCTGCGAAGGATCCCGGAAACAAGGGATCCTACCCGCTGGTAAAGGACCGACGTCCCGACGACCCGGCCGACGCGAAGAAGAAGCCCTTCGGCATCGAGGCGCTGTACAAAATCATCGAGATCTCCTCACCGGCCTTCTCTCCCGACGGCAGGTACATCCTCTTCAACCGGGTGACCCGGGATCTTGCAAAGGGGACCTCCAGGTATACCATCTACATCATGAAGACCGACGGCTCGGACGTCCGTGCCCTCACCGACGCCACCAAGGCCAGCTACTCCTTCCACTGGGCCCCCGACTCTCGTCGGTTCCTCTTCATTTCCGGACGGGAAAAGGGGGAACAGGTGTGGATCATGGACCTCAGGGGCGGCGATCCCGAGCGGGTGACCTCCCTCTCTACGGGCGTTTCCGAAGCCCGTTTCACCGGGGACGGCAAGGGCATCCTGGTGGTCTCCAAGGTCTTCCCCGAGCTGGGTGCCGACGACGCCAGGAACGCCGCTCTCCTGGCTGACCGAAAGAAGAGCCCGATCAAGGCGCACATCGCCGACAGCCTGCTGTATCGGCACTGGACATCCTACAAGGACGGCCGCAGGACCCACATCCTCAAGCTGGACCTCGCCACCAGGAAGGTCACGGATCTGACGCCCGGGGACTTCGACTCTCCCGCCTTCTCCCTGGGGGCCGTGGGGTACGCCTCGGACGCCGAGGCGAAGGAGCTGTGCTTCGTCAGCAACCGCGAGGCGCCGGACCGGCGCGCCTTCACCACCAACAAGGACCTCTTCGTGGTCTCCCTGGACGGGGGCAAGCCGCGGAACCTCACGGCGGCCAACCTCGCCTACGACGGGGATCCCGCCTACTCCCCCAAGGGGACTCACATCGCCTACCTCACCCAGAAGATCCCCGGCTACGAGAGCGACCGTTCGCGGCTCGCCGTGTACGACCGGGCGACAGGGAAGAGCACCATTCTCACCGAGGGGTTCGCCGACACCATCTACGACCTTCGCTGGGATCCCAAAGGTGACGCCCTCTTCTTCCAGGCGCCGGTGAAGGGGCGTTATCCCCTCTTCCGGGTGGCCCTGGCCACAGGGAAGATCCAGCGCGTCAAGGAGATCCCCTCGACGGGCTCCTTCGATGTCTCCTCCAAAGGAGAGATTCTCTTCACCTATGGGCGCGTGGGGACCCCCAAG
Organism: Deltaproteobacteria bacterium; assembly: GCA_003249585.1. GTDB lineage: Bacteria > Myxococcota_A > Polyangia > HGW-17 > HGW-17 > SZUA-580. The sequence goes on along the minus strand of QKIM01000649.1, from coordinate 2,856 downwards.
GAGCTGTTCCTGCGACGCACCGACGGCACCATCCGACGCCTCACGGGGTTCAACGACGCCCTGGTGAAGGAGTACGACCTCCGCCCCGCTGAGGAGCTGTGGATCCCCGGCGCCGACGGAAAGCTCGTACACACCTTCGTGGTCAAACCCCACGGCTTCGTCAAGGGGAAGAAATACCCGCTCATCCTCAACGTGCACGGTGGTCCCCAGATGCAGTGGGCCGACTATCTGCGTGGTGACTGGCAGGTCTATCCCGCTCACGGCTATGTGGTGGCCTTCCCCAACCCCCACGGCTCCACGGGGTACGGGCAGCCCTATACGGCCGCCATCTCCCGGGACTGGGGCGGCAAGGTGTACCAGGACGTCATGGCCGTCACCGAGGCCCTGGCCAGGCTCCCCTTTGTCGACGACCAGCGCCTGGGTGCCATGGGCTGGTCCTATGGCGGCTACATGATGAACTGGCTTTTGGGCCACACGAAGCGGTTCAAGGCCCTCGTCTCCATGATGGGGGTCTACGACCTGGCGTCCAAGTACGGCGCCACGGAGGAGCTGTGGTTCCCCGAATGGGACGTGGGTGGGACGCCCTGGGACAACCCCGAGGCCTATCGGAAGTGGTCTCCCTCGACCTACGTCAAGAACTTCGCCACGCCGACCATGGTGATCACCGGGGAGCGGGACTATCGCGTCTCCTACACCCAGAGCCTGCAGCTCTTCACCGCGCTGCGGCGCCGCGGCGTTCCCTCACGGCTCATCGTCTTCCCCAACGACGGGCACTGGCCAAATTACGTCAAGAGCATGCCGCTCTACTACGCCGCCCACCTCTCCTGGTTCCACACCTATCTCGGCGGTGAGAAGTCCCCCTGGAAACTCAAGGACATGATCGACGGACGGGCGTTCAGGAAAACAGGGAAGTGAAGAGGGGAGTCAGGGTTTGACGGGGCGGTTGGCGTTGCCCCTGTCGCGGTAGGCTGCCTCCAGGGGTTTCACCCAGGCGATCCCGGTTCGCTCCCTGTAGTCGTACTGCCCCTCGACCCACATGCGCTCGCCGGTGATGGGGTCGATGGTCTGCCCGTAGAACATGATTCCGTTCTCGGTGTTCTCCATGGTCATGATCTCTTCGAGGTAGATGGAGAAGGGGGTCTGGGCGTACTTGTCTCCGATATGGAACAGCACGGGGAGTTGAGTGACGTCCTTGGCCGCCACCCAGTCGTCGATGCGGGGGGTCTGGAGCCACAGCTCCTTTCGTCCGGGACCGTTGACGATGTCAAGAATCTGGGGCTCTTGCATGGGGCTTCGCTCCTCCTCGGGGATGGACCATCCGATCCCTGTTTTAGCAGGTTTTCCTTGGTGATGCCCTATTTTTCGACCACCACCAGGGTCACGTCGATCTCCCAGCCGTCACCGGCTGAGGCCATGTTCGTGACCGAGGGGATGATGGTGGGACCCGCACTGCCGTCAAGGCGCGGGAAGGGGATCTCGGAGATCACCATGGAGGGCAGCTCCCCGAAGACGCGGTCCACCACGCCCGGGACGGCGCTGAGCAGAAGCTTCAGGACCTTGCCCTGATCGACGAGATCGGACATCTTGTTGAAGCCCACGTCCCGGACCACGATGTCCCGGGAGGTGTCCACGATGATGCTCAGCGCGCCGGACTCCTCGGTGAGGAGCACGGGGACCTCCGCGGCGGTCCACGCCGTGGAGTCGGAGGCGGCGTCGATGCTGAGATCGATCCGGATGCCGCCGAGCATCATCACGGGGCCCTCGGCGGTCATCTCCAGGATGGGGGGCAGAAGCAGGGAGATGTCGGCGTGGTCCAGGTTGGAGTAGGGGAAATCCAGCTCGCCCATGCCCATGTCCTCGAGCTCGCCTTTGGTGAAACTGAGCCCCTCCATGTTCCCGGCGTCCCAGATGGCGAAGGCGTACTGGTTGATGAGCCGCGGACCAAAGGTGGCCATCACCTGATCGCCGAACTGGGCCAAGGTGGCTGTTCTCGCCAGGATCCTGTGGTTCTCCCGGGCGATGGACGGAGTGGCGGCCTCGATGAGGGTGGAGTAGGAGACGGTCAGCCCCTGGGCGCCGGTCACTACGGAATCGGGCTGGGACTGGGAGGTGACGGGGTGGTCGAAGGCGATGCCCATGGAGGGCTTGAGGTTCTCGATGAGGTGGGAGAAGACCGCCCCCGTGGCGTTGCCCGCGGCGGCGATGACAGCGTCGGAGATCTCCTCGTCAAAGAGGGCGGCCAGGGCCTCGACGCCCTGGGCAGGGAGGCCGCCGGAGTCCTGGATGTCCACGGCGCTGACCGTGGTGGTAGCGTTGACGAGCTGGGCACCATCGACGCCCACCTGGACCTCGCCGTTGACCGTGATGGTCTCGTAGGTGGCGGTGCCCGAGGAGGAGATCCCCGTGGCCTGGGCCGTGTAGTGCACCAGGACCTGGCTGAGGGTCCCCGAGAGCATGAGCTTGTCCCCCTCGAGGGAGAGGGTGATGGTCACCGACGGAGAGACCACCGAGGTGACGGTGACCGTGACGGTGACCGTGCTCATGAGGACCTGGACGTCCATGGTGAGCGGGTTCTCCACGTAGGGCTCCAGCTCCTCGTCCGTGAGGAGGAGGGAGATGATCCGGGCCACGGAGCTTGAGCCCGTGGCGAGCGCGTCGGGCCCGAGGGTGATGTTCATGGCGTCGTCGACCCGCGAGGTCTTGTCCAGGAGCGTTCCCTGGATATAGGAGCGGACATCGAAGAGGGGATCCCCGGGGATGGAGGCCTTGACGAAGCCCAGCCCGTCCACGGGGGCGAGGGTCACGGTGCGGTCCGAGGGCTCGTCATTCACCTGGATGTCCTTGCCGCCCTTCACC
>QKIM01000523.1 GCA_003249585.1 Deltaproteobacteria bacterium | reverse complement strand
TAAAATAAGGAGTAGCATGTCCTAATTTGCACCCCTGTCCGAACTGTGGCAGGAACATCCCGTTCCCCTTCTGACAAGGAGCGATCATGCAAAAAACGCATCAGCCTTATTCTCTTTTTCCTGTGAAGGGATCGATGGCGACAAAGTCAGCTTGACTCACCACGGAAGGAGCATTAGTACCTTTAGCGGAAGGGGATTTGCCCATGGCGGTCCCCGATAACGAGATCCCCGACGCCCACCGGAGGATCGCTGCCCCGGGCAGGCGCGCCATGCGCCTCCTGCCCAACGGAGTGTAACCATGAGTGAAGAATTGAAATCCAAAGTTGAAGCCGCCCTCGACAAGGTCCGTCCTGCTCTCGCCAATGACGGCGGCGGTGTCGAGCTCGTCGATGTCACCGAGGAGGGTGAGGTCCAGGTGCGCCTCCAGGGGCACTGCTACGGTTGTCCCTTCTCCCAGATGACGGTCCGCAACCTCGTTGAGAAGGTCGTCAAACAGGAAGTCCCCGAGGTCACCCAGGTGGTGAACGTCCACTGACCCCTCCCATGGCGCCTGCGCTCCCGTGTTGACCACGGGAGTAGTCTATATTATATTGGCACCACTGTCAGGAGGCTGCCATGCGGAACAAACTTGCGGCACTGTTTTCTATTGCCTTGATATTCTTGATATCTGGCTGCGCCGACCCTTGTGAGAAGGCGCACAAGAAGGCCGAGTCCTGTTTCAAGAAACAAAAGGGGAAACCGGGCAAGTCCGAGGGCCCACGTTTTTTGCAGCTGTGCAAGATGAACCGGTCGGCCTTTTCGAAGTGTCTCAAGATAACGGACTGCACCAGGTACCAGGAGTGCATCTCCAAAGCCGGCACCGATCCCAAGGCGCTGGAGGAGTTCAATAAGAAGAACCCCGGTGCGGCGACCGAACCCGCCATGGCTCCCGCGCCCGCCATGACCGCCGAACCCGCCATGGCTCCCACACCCGCCATGACCACTGAACCCGCCATGGCTCCGGTCCCCATGACCGTCGAGCCCACCATGGCTCCCGCGCCCGCCATGACCCCCATGGTCCCGGCCGCCATGAAATAGCGGCGCCGGAGCCGTCATCGTGCCCCTCTCCCCCCAACTCGTCACCCAACTCCACGCCCTCGCAGACGAGGATCTTCACATTGAGGAGGGGTGCCCCCTGGGAACGCAGACCACCTACGGTCTCGGCGGGCGTGCTGCGATGGCACTCTTCCCCAGGACCCCCGATGCGCTGGCGCGCGTCGTTGCCCGGCTTACCCAGCTCGACACCGCCTATTCCATCCTGGGAGGCGGCTCCAACGTCCTCATGGCCGACAAGGGATGTTCCGTGCCTGCGGTCGTGCTCTCCCGGATGTCCACGCTGTCTGTGCAGGACACGACCATCACGGCCATGGCCGGCGTCCTGAGCGCCCGCATCGCCGAGGAAGCGCTGGCCCACGGGCTGACAGGGGCGGAATTTCTGACGGCTCTCCCTGGCTCCATCGGAGGGGCCGCCTTCATGAACGCCCGAGCCTTCGGGCGGGAAATGAGCGACATCCTCGAGGACGCCCTGGTGGTCGATCCCGAGGGGAGACTCTCCACCCTCACGACCACCCCCGGCGACTTCGCCTATAAGGTTTCCCCCTTCCGAAGCCGACAGCTCCTGGTCGCCCGGGTGACCCTGCGCCTCGCTCCCGGCGATCCCGTGGCCGTGCGCGCCGCCATGGAGGCCAACGCCGCGCATCGACGCAGGAACGGCGAGGACCGCTGGCCCTCCTGCGGCTGCGTCTTCAAGAACCCCTACTCCTACGGACAGTCCGCCGGCAAGATCATCGACGATCTCGGACTCAAGGGCTTCGGCACCGAGAACGCCTGGGTCCACCGGGAACATGCCAACTTCATCGTTCACAACGGCCGGGCGACCTCCAGCGAGGTCCGGTGGGTCATGGAGGAGGTCCGGCGGCGGGTGTTCGAGGCAGTCGGCGTCGAGCTGGAGTTCGAAGTAGAGTTTGAAGGAGACTGGGACAAGCCATGAAGACCAGAATCCTCGTGTCCCTCCTCCTGCTTACCGCGACGCTGACCCTCGCGCCGGCTCCCGCCGCCGCACAGGACCTGAAGATGGGGATCCGATCCCGCTTCAGTTTCGCCTTCGGGGGCAATCTGGGCTTTGGCGATCAGGCCACGGCGGGGATCATCGGCGGGGTCCGCTTCATGGGCGTCGCCGGCGCCGACATCGAGTTTGATTTCAACCGCGTCACCGAGACGCCCAGCCCCCAGAGCAACAGCGTGAGCGACCTGCATTTCGTCCCCAACCTCAAGCTGGGGGGCGTCGTCTATTTTTTCCGCAAGAAGCGATACGCCACCTACGCCACGGGAGGGCTGGGCATCGACCTGGGCACCTCCAACCGGGTGAACCTCTTCGCGGGCTCGGGGGTGGAGATCACCCTGTCCGAGGACCGCATCACCCTCAACATCTCCCTGCGCTTCTACTTCCCACGTCCCGTCGACGTGGAGAAACAGCGTGAACAGCTGCTCATGGAGGGCAAGCCCTCCCTCCCCGCCTACACGGACTACTACAACCTGGATACCTACCAGCTCAACTTTGCGCTGAAGTTAGTCTATTAGAATTTGACTATTATCCCGCTTGCTGTCATTATTTCCGCGTGAGGTAGTCCATGAGCAGAAAATACGACAAACCTGAACGCGCACGCCGTTACGCCAAGACCATCGCGTCCGACATCAAGCTCTACAACATGAAGGCGCTGGAGAAGGCACTCATGGAGGACAACGTCTTCGACGCCCTGTCCGACCAGATCGAGGAGGGCCGCACCCACTTCAAGGAGCGTGTGACCCAGGAGATCCTTGACATGCAGATCTATGAGAAGGTCCTCGTCGATGTCCTCCTCTACGAAATGCGCCACGTCAAGGCGCCCATATTTTAGCCTCCCCTCCCTGCCCCGGCCTTGGGCCAGCTCCTCTTCGTGACCACGGAATCCGTCTCCTTCACCTGCAATGACCCCGGCGCCCGCGTCGACCTCACCGTCGCCCGCATCTCCGGCGAATCCCGTGAACGGGTCAAGGAGGCGCTCGCCTCCGGTCTGATCACCGTCAATGGACGGGCGGTGAAGGCGTCGGCGAAGCTGCGGACGGGGGACCTCGTGGAGGGCACCTTCCCCCCTCTGCCCCTGACCGAGGCCATCCCCGAACAGCTGCCCATCACGGTGGTCTACACCGATGAACACCTCATGGTCGTGGACAAGGCCGCGGGCATGGTGGTCCACCCGGCGCCCGGACACGACCGGGGCACGCTGGTCAACGCCCTCCTGGGGCTGGGGGCCTTCACCACCGAGGCCGGTGAGCTGCGGCCGGGCATCGTCCACCGCATCGACAAGGACACCAGCGGCCTGCTCGTGGTGACCCGCACCGTGCAGGCACGGGAAGGCCTCGTGGAGCAGTTCAGGATCCACTCCATCCGCCGGGAGTATGTGGCGGTGGCCCTGGGTGTGCTGACCCCCCCCGAGGGGACGTGGGAGACCCTCCACGGCCGCAACCCATCAAATCGCTTGAAGTTCTCCTCACAGGTGCGGACGGGCAAGACCGCCGTCACCCACTACCGGACCGTGGAGACCTTCGGGACTCTGGCCTGCCTGTTGCGCGTGACCCTCTCCACAGGCCGCACCCACCAGGTCCGGGTCCACTGCACCGACCACGGTCACCCCCTCCTGGGTGACCCTCTCTACTCCCGCCGGGGTTTCGACCCCGCGGCCCTGGCCCTGGGCACCACCCTGGGCCGCCAGGCGCTCCACGCCGCCCTCCTCGGCTTCACCCACCCAGTGACCGGGGAGTACCTGGAATTCACCTCCGACCTGCCCCCGGATATGGCCACCGCCATCGAGGGGCTCAGGGACCTCACCCATGGCTGACCACCCACACCTCATCACCGCGCCCGTCCTGGACCTGCCGGGCGTGGCCCATGCCTTCACGACCCGCAGGGGTGGTATCTCCAAGCCGCCCTACGAGCAGACCAACATGCACTTCCGCAAGGGCGGCAACCGCGACGACGTCTACGCCAACCGGCGGGCCGTCCTGGGCGCGCTGGGACTCGCTGAAGAGAGCCTGCGCCTCGTGGATCAGGTCCACGGTCCCCGCGTCGTCGATGCCGACGGGCTCGGGCTCTCCGACACCGAGGTGCTGGAAGCTGACGGGCTGGTGAGTACGGAGCGGGGAATGTCCGTGGCCGTCTACGTCGCCGACTGTCTGCCGATGCTCCTGGCCGCCCCCGGCGGCGTCGCCGCTCTCCACGGCGGCTGGCGCAGCGTCGTGGCGGGCATCCTCAAAGAGGGCGTCGAACTCCTGACCC
>QKIM01000485.1 GCA_003249585.1 Deltaproteobacteria bacterium | reverse complement strand
GGTCAAACATAAAGAGAACGAGGCCCAATAATGCGCACAGTTTTTCTCATCTTCCTTCTTTGCATCCTCCCCCTCACGGCCCAGGCCGGACCGACCAAGCACTGGGGGTTTGAGAGCTACGCCTCTTTCCGTGGAGGAAAAACCACGGGCGTGCTGCTGCCCAACACCGGCGGTCTCGTCCCTGGCCTTCGGACCACCAGGGCCAAAAGCGCAGATGCCATGCCCGGCCTCTTTTACAGCATGGCCAAGCTGGGCAACACGCTTGTTCTTGGAAGCGGCGACGAGGCGGCCATCTGGACCCTCCGCGCCGGAAAACTCAGGAAGGCCACCGCGCTCAAGGGGGATCTCATCGTCACCCGCATGGTGAAGGGGCCTGGTAACACCCTCCTCGCCGCCACCGTCCCCGAGGGACGGATCTACAAGGTCTCTGCCGACGGCAAGGCCACCTTGCTAGTCAAGCTCCCCTCCGCACACGTCTGGGATCTTGCGGTTCTGGGCAACACCGTTTACGCAGCCACCGGCCCTGAGGCGACCCTCTATGCCGTGGACCTCGCCAGCAAGAGGGCGACGAAGGTATGGTCCGTCAAGGAAGAGCATCTGCTCTCCCTCACGGTGGACGGCAAAGAGCTCCTCGTGGGGACCAGTCCCGAAGCCCGCCTGTACCGCGTCAATCCCGCAACGAAAAAAGGACGTCTTGTCTATGACTTCCCGGGGAATGAGATCCGGCAGATTCTCGTCGACGGGAAGATCCTCTATGTCACGGCCAACCAGCTCACCTACCGGGCCTCCACATCCTACGCCACCAGCCGGTATCGGACTACCCGGACGACCAAGAGCCATCGTGCTCCTGCCGCCCTGACCGCACACCCAAAGACCGTCTTCGGTCGCCGGAGTGTCATCCAGGGTTCCGGGACCCTCTATATGCTGCACCCCGTGGGTACCGCCGAACCCATGCTCAACATCGCCAAGGGCTATTTCACCCGCATCCAGTTACAGGGAGACCAGCTCTATGGCGCCGATGGACAGTCCGGTCGCATCTACCGCATCAACAAAAAGGACTTCTCGGGGGCCATCGTCGTCCAGACGGACGAGCGGCAGGTGCTCGACTTCATTCTGGAGAAGGAGACCGCGGGGTATGTCTCAACAGGAGACGGTGCGGCGCTGTATTCCCTCTCCAGGACCCGCGGTGCCGAGGTCAGTTACGAGTCCGTTGTCCTGAACGCCTACCGGGCCGCCCACTTTGGGAACGTCCTCCTGAAGGTCGAGCAGGGGCCACTCCGTGTCGAGACGCGCAGCGGGACCACCCCCAAGCCTGACGATACCCTGTGGAGTGCATGGAAGCCACTGGCGGGGCTTCGAGACCTCCCCTCCGGGCTCAGGCAGGGGGGCGTCGCCTCCCCATCGGGACAGTATCTGCAATTCCGCGTGAAGTGGCCTGCGGGGTCCAAGGCGACCCTCAAGTCCATCCAGCTGTTTTTTACGCCTGAGAACCTCCGCCCCCGCATCACTAACGTATTGGTCTTCACTGGCGCCTCAGGAGGCTTCAATGGGGCCGCTACGCAGTCCGACGCCGTCATCCCCGACACGCCCAGGATGCGTTCGGGAGACGTGCGGTTCTCCTGGCATGTCCTCAACTGGGATGGAGATGCCCTCGTCTACAAGGTCTGGATCAAGAAGGTCGGCGACAAGATCTGGAGGCGGCTTGGACGGAAACTGACGCTCACCTCCACATCCTTCACCTGGAAGGCCGCCTTCTCCCCCGACGGCGTCTACGTGGCCCGGATCGAAGCCAGTGACGCCCCCTCCAACACTCCTGGCACGGAACTGACCTCGACCAGGACTTCGCTCCCCTTCGTAGTGGACAACCGGGCTCCGGTCCTCACCGGACTGACCGTGCGCAACGGCAAGGTCAACTTCTCTGCACGGGACGGGTTCTCGCGCATCATCGGCGCCACCTACCGCATCGGCGGAGGTAAATGGGCCACGGTACTCCCCCAGGATGGCCTCTTCGACTCCATGCAGGAGCAGTTCTCCTTCACCCTGCCCGCCTCTCTGCCCAAAGGCCGCCACCTCATCCAGATTCGAGTCATGGATGCCGCGGCCAACATCGCCGCCTTCTCACAGGAATTCACTAAATAAACTACGCCGGGGGGACCCACGCAGCGCGGAACAGGGAAGCGGTAGCGCCGGGGGGATGAACATCTCCGTCCGGGCTGAGGATTTCCACAGCCGGGCCGAAAAGTGTTCGCAAATCTTCATTTTCCAGACGAATATCCCGGGTGACGACCACCAGTGGTCCCTGGCCCGTATGGACAGGGCGGATACGGTCCAGCAGGTTGCCATACTGGAAGAGTGCGTCTCCCCGACCGGGCAGCCTGGGCGGCGGGTCGCAGATCACCGCGTCGAATACAACACCGCGTTTTCTCATCTCGGACAGCTGCTTGAACACATCATCCTTGATGAAGTCGCGCTCATCGACGGGTCTGCTGTTGTGCCCATAGTTCTGCTTCCCTCTCGCCAGGGATGATCGAGAGCTGTCCACGTTGACCACACTGAGGGCCCCCCCCGCCAGGGCGGCAAGGCCCATGGTACAGGTGTAACTGAAGAGATTCAGGACCCGCATGCCTCGCAGGGCACTGCCTGTCAGCCGGCGCCTCACAACCCGGGTATCCAGGATAAGCCCGGGGTTCAGTCCCCGCTCCACGTCCACGCCGTACCTGAGCGCCCCCTCCTCCACGATCTGGGCCCCCGGAGCGATTCCCGCGACAAGAGTCGGTGCGACAAGCTGCCCCAGATCGGGCTGCCGCGCTTGAAGATACCAGGCTGAAACTCCGTCCAGGTGCCCGAGTTCCTCCAACAGAGCGTCGACGTCAAACCCCGTGTTGAAGGTGGTGATCACCACGGCGGAGCCATATCTGTCGATGATCAGCCCCTCCTCGGGCTGCCGGGGGGGCGCAGGACGCGCGAGATCACCCTCCCGGGCTTTGCGGGCGTGCACAAGACGATAGGCCCCCAGATGGTCCAGCCCCAGCGTCCTTCTCAGGGCAACGGACTCCCCCAGGAGTTCTGTCCATCGGGGATCCATGCTCATTTCCCTACATCAAGGTGATACAGCCGGATCCCATAGGGTTCCAACGACAACGTGATCTGTGAGGACACGATGGAGACCGTCCCGCTGCCGTCCAGAAGGTCGGCAAGAACCTGCCCGTCCTGGAAGCCATACCCTTCCTTCACGGTGACCTGCGCCGCGCATCCGTCCTGGCCGGCAAGGACGACCAGCACCCGCTCGGTCCCTGCGGACTTCAGGTAGGCGAGGCACCCGGCATCTCCATAGAATGCGTCGTACCTGCCGCGACGCAGCGACTCGTGGTCATTGCGCGCGCGGATGAGCGCGCTGACGGTGTCCCGCAGGGTGAGTTGATCCGCGTTGAGCTGCCCCTCATCAAAAATCATGGAACGGCGGTTGTCGGGGTCCTTGACCCCTGCAAGACCGATTTCGTCTCCGTAATAGATGACCGGCAGCCCGCGCACCGTGAGCAAAAAGGCAAAGCCGAGGGCCATCCTGCGGTAAATGCTGCTGTCGGTGGTCTGCGACACGAGGGGCGCGTTGAAGGCCTGGCAGCCGTCCCCGGTCGTGTCCCCTGCGGCCACGGAAGAGAACCGCTCGACGTCGTGGTTTCCCAGGAAGTTGCCCATGAGGGTGCCATGTGCGGCGGCCCCCTCCTTGCTCCAATCCAGATCCGTGATTCCCTGGTAGTCGATGAAGCTGGAATAGACAAAAGCGTTGAGCCCCGAGAGATCGACCTGTGAGGAGACAAACGCGGTCCTGAGTGCGCCGTAGAGCGGGAAATCGAATTGTCCCTGCAGCTCGTGTTCAGATATCTTCTCGTTGATAATACTGTAATCGTAAAGGAAGTTCTCGCCAACCATGTAGAAGGGGGTGGCCTGGCTGGCGGCACGCTCGTCCAAGGCCTTCCTCAGAAGGCGCAGGTAGTTGGAGCGGATATGTTTGGTGGCGTCTACCCGGAACCCGTCGAGATCGAAGGTGTCCACCCACCACAGCGCGTCCTCTATGAGCAGTGACACGAGCTCGGAATTGCGGTGGTTGTAATCGGGCAGATACTCCGTGAACCAGCAGGTGAGTGCGTACTCGTTCCAGCCTAGGACTCCGCATTTGTTCCGCCAGTACTCCTCGGGATTGGTGGAGCCGGGGTAGTTGAACCAGAAGGGGTTGCCCTCATGATCGATGTGCAGGGGGTGATCAATGAAGATGTGGTTCGCGGCCCAGTCCACCAGGACATGGATTCCCCTTGAGTGGGCTTCCTGGACAAGTTCCTTCAGATCGGCTGCGGTCTCGAAATGGTTCTC
>QKIM01000282.1 GCA_003249585.1 Deltaproteobacteria bacterium | reverse complement strand
GTCCGAGTGCATGCCCGCGATGGCCTCCTTGAAACTCTCGAAGGGAGCGATGGAGGTGGGCATCTTGGGCTCCTTGACCAGCACGTTGCCCTTCTTGTCCGCCAGAAAGAGGACATCGAGATTGGCCTTTTCCTTGTAGTACTTCAAAGGCTTCTCAAGATCCTTGGAGCCAGAGCCCTTGGTGGCCGCCTCTACGAGGCGGACATCCAGCCGCACCCGGCCGAGGGTATCGAGGACCTGGCGGGAGTCCCACTCCATCTCCTTGTCCATGGTAGCCTGAAACAGGTCGATCACCCTGCCCTTGTAGGCCTGCTTGAGGAAGAACTCCGCGGGTTTCGTCGCGACCATGATGGAGCCGAGACAGAGGATGGCCACCAGAGTGACGAGAAGAATCCAGATTTTTGAAAGAAACATCGCTACCTCTAATACGCTGCCAGGACGGGAAGAGAGAGTTGGACGGGCTTCATGTACTGGAGCCTCGAATACCGGCCTCGGCCTCGCTTCTTGAGCACGGTGATGGGGACCTCTTTGACGATCCGATCCACATAGATGAAATGCATCGTGTATTTGCCCGCTGGGAGCTCATCGATAGTGTAGACTCCGTTCTCGGAGACCCGGGAGTAGAACCGGGACCGGACGAAGATGATCCGCGCCTTCGCCGTGGCGAATTCCTTGAGCCGCAGCGGGTAGGACCAGAAGTGCACCTTGGCGTCCGCGGTCTCGGACTGCCGGGGGCTCACGTTGAAGACCGTCTCGGAGGCGGGGGAGATGACCTCGGGCTTCAGGAGCTTCCCTTCGACCTTGCGGTCGGGGGAGAAGATGCTGACCTTCTTCGAGAAGGCATTGTACACCGTGAGATCGGTGTTCATGTGCTGCACGATGAGGGTCGGGAAGATCCCCCCGGCCTTGACCCTGACCTCCTCGGCTTCGGCGGCCTTCTCCGGCGCCTGCTTCACTCCCGAGACGACAACCACGAGCCGGTCACTGAGGGGGATGGTCCTGCGGATGATGGTGAGGGGATCATAGAACCGCCAGTAGGCTTTCCGCTGGAACCTCTGGAGCTGGGCTCGCGCCCGGGTGAGAGCCGTGCGGGTCTTGAGATCCACGGTCGCCTGCACCCGCCCGCTGATGGTGTACACCGGCTCCCGCTTGGCGACCCGGGGTCCGCGGCGCCGTCGGGCGCTGGCCTCCTGGATCGTCCCTGCCGCGAAGACGAGGAGCAGCATGACTGGGAAAAACTTCTGCATCGGGAGAACCCTTCTTTCACACCCGGCACGGGCCTTGCCCCCCTGGGGCGGCACACGAGGCCGGAGGAGGTACTGACGTATTCGGTTGGCGTCCTTTCGTTCACCGAATGTAACCAAATTCCGTTCTGAGGACAAGCTGACAGGGGCTGCCATTGACAGTTTTGTGGAAAATGAGGTATGGCTGAGGGAACAGATATCTCCATGCACCGGTTCCTGCTCTGCCGGCGTTATCGCGCCCCCCTCTCCGGTGCCTACGGATCTGTCCGGGCAGGACCACGGGTGTCACGGTTTTTCGAAAGGTGGATGGTCATGAGAGTGTACCTGCTGATACCAATGGTGTTTGCGACCTTCGTCGCGACCCAGTGCAAGAAAACGACCGACAAGAAGGACAAGGCCCCCCCGCGAGCGCCCAGGGTCGTCACCCCCAAAGGCCCGAAGTTGACCCTCGCGCCGCTGTGGGAGAAGGAGATGCTCGGCCTGTCTGTTGCAGGCGACAGCCCCGCCGAGACGATCTACGCCATCACCTTCCAGGGTCGGCGCAACCACCTCAGTGCACGTCGCCAGAGCACCTTCGAGGCGGTCACCGGCGTCATGCGCTGGCAGAAGAAGCGCGCCCTCTCCACCTTCCGGTACGGGGTCCCCTGGACCACCCGCTTCGCACTGCGCCCGGACGCGCTCTACTACGTGTCCAAGAACAGCAACATCGTCCCGCTCTCCCTCAAGGGCGGCGGCGCGGGAAAGGGCCTGAACAGCGTCTCGGGGTTCTCCCTTTTCGACACGTCCATGGTGGTCGCTGATCGCCGACCCTATATTCTGGATTCTGCCAGTGGCCAAAAGACCACCATCGGGGGGATCACCGAGATCAAAAAGGGGGGCACCCCCCGACTCCGCAAGGACTATCCCGTACGGGTCCACGGGACGACCGCCTTCATCCGGACCACCGACGGTGCGCTGCGCGCCCTGGATCTCAAGACCGCCCGCGAGAAGTGGAGATATCAAGATCCCAAGGACAGCCGGCGCTATACCTATGATCTCCCCTCTTCCAAGGAGGGCGTGCTCGTCCCTGTCCTCTACCCCGATCTGGCCATCAGCACCGAGGTGCGCTTCCCGACCGAGGAGGGCGAGTCGGAGGTGACCCTCCCCGGGAGGATCAGCACGCGGCTCGATCCGCTGCAGCACGGCTCCCTGGTCTCGTGGTTCATCTCCACGGGACCCAAGACCCACTCTCTCTCCACGGTGGATCTCAAGGAGGGACGCCTGCTCTATTCCATGGAGACCCCGAGCACCCGGTGCGACGTCGGAGGCTCCACCATGGCCTGCCGCAAAAAGAAGACCCTGCACGTCTTCGCCCACTCCACCGGAGAGCTTCTGTACAAGAAGTCCTTCGACCGCACCATCTCCTTCGTCTCCGTGGCCGGTGAACGGATCGCCGTGGAGCTCTCGGACACCAGCCTCGTCATCCTCTCCAGCGCCGACGGCAACATCATCTGGAAGGGGAAGGTGGTCATCAAGAACGCGCCGACCCACCTGGCTGCCCTCGTCCACGGACAGGGCGACCGCATCGCGCTCCTTCTGCGCACCGACTGGGAGAGCCGTCCCCGGCTCAACCGACTTTATCTGCGCATCTTCTCCACCACCATGCCCGACTCCCATGTGGACCTCAAGCTCGGCCCCCCGTCGGAACACCGTCGCGACAACCGGGTCACAGGCGCCCTGGGGCAGGTCTCCCTGAAGACGCCCGTGTGGATCGAGGGCAACACCATCATCTCCGCGGTTGACGGCGTGTACATGGCCGTGGACGTCAATCGGGCCCGGCAGCTCCGAAGCTTCTCTCTCCCTGGCAAGGGCGGGAGCCCCGCGAGTCTCGTGGCCCGACGCCAGGGTGTCGCCCTCATCGAGCGGGGGAACTGGCTCAGCGCCGTGAACGATCACCACAAGATCCTGTGGAGCCGCCCCATGAAGGGACAGGAAGTGGCCGATGTCAGCGGGACACAGGCGGTCATTCACCTCAGGGAGGGGTTCGAGGTCATCGACCTCGTCACCGGGAAACCCGTGAAGACCCCCTTCAAACCCGAAGCAGCCATGAAGTTCATCGCCTTCTACAAGGGATCCTGGTACCTCAAGCGAGGAAAGAAGATGCAGATCTTCGAGGCCTCGTCTCTCAAGGAGACCGACACGCTGCCCAGCAGATACTTTCATTTTCATGGCCTCGACGTCATCGCCTTTACCAGGCGCTCCACCCTCAAGGAGAAAGCCTCCTGGGCCCAGCTCTCCCTCGCGTCCGGGCAGGTGCAGTGGCGGTACACGTTCTCCAAACACCCCAGTGACCTGGGAACGGCCCGCTCCATCGCCGAACTGTGCCCGAGGGTGCCCAAGGGAGACGCTCCCTGGTGGGCCGTAGGGACCCCTTCCGGCTATCTGATCCCCGGGGCGGCTCACCGGTGCGTCCACCTCGTCGACCCCTCCCGGGGCCAGGTGACCTGGGTCCGGTGCTTCCACCGGTTGGGCGGTCCCCCGCTGGTCTTCCCTTCGGGAGACATCCTGATCAGCGCCGTCGGCCCCTTTGCCGAGCCGGGCAAGCCCTTTACGGGAGAAGCTCCCTCGGGAGACGGCACGCTGTCGCTCTACTTCATCGACGGCAAGACCTGGAAAGTCACCTCGGTGTACCGGCATGACCGCCTCAGTGCAGGGTTGCCGTTGAAGATCCCACAGAGGGGCGGCCCGCTCGTGGTGACTCTCTGGGGCGAACGGAAGGTCGTCAAAAAGAGCATTCTCAAGGCTTTCAGCCTGCAGTGGCGCCCGTGACAGCCACCGTACCGAAAGCTGCACTTTCAGCTTGATCTTGGAAAAGTGAGCCTCTATAAATAGGGGCCTCGAGAGAAAGGGCAGACCTTTCCTCACTGGAGAGATGTCCGAGTGGTCGAAGGAGCCTGACTCGAAATCAGGTGTGCGGTTTACCGCACCGGGGGTTCGAATCCCTTTCTCTCCGCAGTGAAAAGCAGAGCTCAGCTCGATCATAGTATGGAGAGATGTCCGAGCGGCCGAAGGAGCACGATTGGAAATCGTGTGTATCGAAAGGTACCGGGGGTTCGAATCCCCCTCTCTCCGCAAAACAGCCCATGA
>QKIM01000227.1 GCA_003249585.1 Deltaproteobacteria bacterium | reverse complement strand
CGAGGACATCTCCGACGAAGGGATCCGGCTCCTGGAGAGCAACCTCCTGGCGGGCTACATGCGCGGCGCCTTCTCCTTCTCCTGCGCCCTGAACCAGTATCTGCTGGCGCGCGCCCTCACGGCGGATCCCCTCATCGCCCTGCGCAAGTCGGCCAACATCGTGCTCAACGAGCGCTTCTTCGAGGAAGAGGACAAGCTCGTGGCCTATGTGGAGACCTCCGTGAAGGACACCATCGGCGCCATCTCCGCGGTCAGGGGGCTCGAGCGCATCACCGGCGACGAGGAGAAGGACAGCTACGGGGGCTTCTTCGTCACCTACAGGCTCTCCGACGAGCTCAAGGCCAAGGGCATCACGGCCATGGACATCCACCGGGCCGGGCTCAAGTGCAACTGCGGCGTCATCGCCACCAACGGCTTCATCCGCATCAGCGGCCTCGTGAGCAAGGAGAACGATCCCCTCTTCGTGGCCAACCTCGAGCGCACCATCGAGCTGGCCCTCAAGGTGAAGACCCGGGAGGGGTTCACCGAGTCCATGTTCTGACGGCCCGGGCCGGGCCGCAAGGACCCGGGCGCTTCACCACTCTCGCAGCCCGTCCACCACACGGTTTTCGTATAGAACCGCTCCTTTTTCCCTGTGGACAAAGAAAGAAAAATAAGGTTATTGTCGCCTCAGAATCTGTTGTGACTATTTTCCCAAACCCCGAAATCCCTGTGATTCGGGTGTCCATGGAGGCAGGCATGATATCCGATCTCGAAAATATTTGGTCCAGAAGCTCCAGAAGTCTGAAACGTTCTGTCATCCGGGAGCTCCTCAAGCTCACGGCCAGGCCCGAGGTCATCTCTTTCGCCGGCGGTCTCCCCTCCCCCGACACCTTCCCCAAGGAAGACCTCAAGCAGGTCATGATGGAGATGATGGACCAGGAGTCCAACTTCGTGCTCCAGTACGGCACCACCGAGGGAGACATGATCCTCCGCAAGCGGCTCGTGGAGAAGCAGTACCGCACCATCGAGGGCATGGACATCACCGTGGACAACCTGGTCATCGTGACCGCCTCCCAGCAGGCCCTGGACCTCATCGGCAAGATCTTCATCGATCCCGGTGACAAGATCATCGTGGGCGCCCCCTCCTATCTGGGCGGCCTCTCGGCCTTCCGCACCTACGGCGCCGACATGGTGGGCGTGGAGCTCGACGACGAGGGCATGGACCCCGTCAAGCTCGAGCAGACCCTGGCCGAGATGAAGGCCCAGGGGACCAGGCCCAAGTTCATGTACATCATTCCCGACTTCCAGAACCCCACGGGCATCACCATGCCCGAGGAGCGCCGCATCAAGATCCTTGAGATCGCCAAGAAGTACGATGTCCTCATCCTCGAGGACAGCCCCTACCGCGAGATCCGGTTCGAGGGGCAGCATCAGAAGACCTTCTTCTCTCTGGACAACACGGGCCACGTCATCACCATCGGCACCTTCTCCAAGATCCTCTGCCCGGGCCTGCGCATCGGCTGGGTCATCGCCGACAAGCGGATCATCGACAAGATCGTCATGGCCAAGCAGGCCGCAGACCTGTGCACCTCGCCCCTCACCCAGCGCATCGCCGCCCGCTTCCTCGAGAAGGAGAAGATGAACGAGCTCCTCTCGAGCACCGTGGCCATGTACAAGGAGAAGCGCGACATCATGATCGAGGCCTTCGAGAAGCACATGCCCGAGGGCGTCTCCTGGGTGAAGCCCCAGGGCGGACTCTTCCTCTTCCTCACCCTCCCCGAGCACATGGACTCGGAGACGCTCTTCATGAAGGCCATCGAGAAGAACGTGGCCTATGTCATCGGCAGCGCCTTCTACGCCAAGGAGGGCGGCCTCAACAAGATGCGCATCAACTTCTCCTACGCCTCCAAGGAGGACATCCGCGAGGGCGTCCGACGCCTGGCCGAAGTCATCCGCGAGAACATGTAGCCGACTCCCCGCCCCCTCCTCCTCTTTTCTTCCCTGTACACAAACGCTTTCCCTTCGATCCGGGAGTCACTCCCTGGGCGGTTTGTCCCTGCGCGCGAACCAGCGCGAGTGATCGGTGAGATCGAGCCCGCATTTGCCGCACTTTTCGTCGACCCTGCGCACGGTGATGCTGCACCGGGGGCAGTAGTCGAGGAGTGCCTGGGCCTCTTCCCCGGGGTCGTCGTAGCGCCTGGGCGCGATGCTCTCCATGCCCGCGATCTCCACGCCGTCTATGGAGACGACCTTCAGGGAATGTGAGGCGAACCACAGGATCTCCCCCCGGTGATCGGACACGGCGACCACCTGGATGGTCCCCTGCTTCTCTTCCGGGGCCAGGGGCCCGAGGAACCAGTGGGGCACCGAGGACCGGTACGCTCCGAACCCCGTCCCCACAAGCGCGTAGCGCTGTCCGGTCTTTTTATGTTCAACGATGGTGCTCATGATGGTCTCCTTCTGTTTTGCCGCCTCTTTGCGCAAGGCCCGCAGGGTGCTAGCGCAGGGTCTGCCTGAACGCCGTGCGGAGGATCTTGATGTCGGCCGCCCTCCCCATGGCACGATACCAGTCCATCAGCAGCCTGATCAGGTTCTGGTAAAGGGTCGCGTCCGAGCCGGCCACGGAACGGAAATACCCCGGTGCCCCGCCAGCGGTCCGGGCTCTGGCATAGGCGACCACCAGGGCCCGCAAGACCACATGGGAGCCCCGATCTTCCGAGGCAGCGAGGGGGACAAAATATCGCAGGGCCGCCTCCGGCTTGTCGTCACCAAGCTCGAGCCAGCCGAGGGCGTAGGCCGCACGGGGTGCCTGTTTCCGTAAATATTTGAGGGTCACGATCCGAAGCAGCTGTTTGCGCGCTGCGGCCGTATCCCCTGAGCGCCAGGTGGCCAGCGCCCGGTCCAAAATGGCCTCCCGGGCAAACCGCGAGACGGGATACCGGGTGATGAGCCGGCCGAGCGTGGCGACCACCGTGTCCAGATGCGCTTCCACCCTGGCCGCGGGATCCTTGCGCCTGGCCTCGTGGATCCGGAGCATGCGGGCCTTCACGATCAAAGCCAGCACCTGATCCAGCCTGAGCCAGTTCTGGTGCTCCCTGGCCGTGGTGACGGGTTCGAGGAGCCCCATTACCGTCGTCAGCGCCCTGGCGATGCGGCCTGTCAGCACCTTGGCCTTCTCGGGCCGGGCGTCCTGCCTGGTCATGAAGTCCTCACGGACGGAGGCGAGGAGCTTCAGGGACTTTTTCAGCGCCATGTGTGGATAGGCCGTGTCTTTCACGGCCAGGTTCCCGGGAAATTTCCGTTCTGGCACAGAGGCAGCCCCCTTCGATGTCTCCCTGAGGACGGGGGTGCCAAAGAGCAGCAGGCCCCAGTAGGGTTCTGTATACAGACGCTTCAGATCTCCCATGGCCATCGGGGACCCGGCATCAGCCGGCTTTGGCGGGTTATGGACCCGATCGTGGCCCGCCGAGGCGGGGAGGACCCCCAGCCGCTTGAGGGCGGCCATGGCGATGCGGATCCGCGCCGCGGGGAAGGAGGCGCTCTTCGTGCGGGTCTCGATGTTGACGGCGAAGTAGACGGAACCGCGTTTGCGTTCCACCCACCCCACGTACCAGCCCGTCTGGACCTTGGGCCGCACCGCCCACCCCGTCTTGGCGCGGATGGTGTACCCCCTCCCCTCCTCACGGATCATGAGCCGCTTCACCGTGGCCATGTGCTCTCTGGGGAAGGGGAGGGTCCCGGCGTGGAGCGCACGCAGGAAGGTGATCTGCTCCCTGGCGGAGATCCGCAGGGCGCCGCTCAGCCAGAACCGGTCGATGCCGCCCCCCAGGTCACGGTTGCCGTAGCGGGCGCGATTGAGGAATTCCTGCATCCGCTTTTCGCCGATGCGCCGGGCCAGCTCCTGATAGAACCACACCGCCGAATGCCGCAGTGCCCAGGCCATGTCCATGTCGTGGTTCCAGGGTTCGTAGAAGCGATTCTTCTTGTCCCAGGGGAGGACGGTCTTGTCGGTGACCACCCCCGCGGTGAGGGCGAACAAAGAGTTGGGGATCTTGAAGGTGGAGGCGGGGAGAAACCGGGCCCGTGACCGCGCCTCGTTGTGGACGTACCAGCGATCCCCACGAGCGTCGTAGATGACCAGGGTCCCCGTGAACCCCTCCTTCTCGAAGAGATCCCCGAAGATGATCTTTGGCGTCCGGGGGGTCGTGCACCCGGCGATCAGGACCATACCAAGCGTCAACAACACAACGTTCATGGGTTCCTCCCCGTGCCGGATCTCCTCTCCGTTGTCGCTCCCCCAAAGAGCGAGCCACCAGGCGCTCCTGTGCACAGGGAGAGACCATACCACACACGGCCGCCTCAGGACAGTCGCTCACCCCTTTGAACATCGTCAGGTTCTGTGCTA
>QKIM01000166.1 GCA_003249585.1 Deltaproteobacteria bacterium | reverse complement strand
TATCTCCCGCGAACCCACGATGTCCACGTCGCACTGGTAAAATTCGCGGAAGCGGCCTCGCGCGGGGCGGTCGGCCCGCCACACAGGCTGGATCTGGTAGCGCTTGAACATCGTCCCGAGGGAATCCCGGTGCAGCGCGTAGACTCGAGCCAGGGGAACCGTGAGATCGTACCGCAGTCCCATCTCCGAGAGGTCCCCCATTTTCACGGGGGGAGTCTCCAGAGCCTTCTCCAGTTTGGCGCCGCGGTGGAGCACCTTGAAGACCAGCCGATCCCCCTCCTCCCCGTACTTGCCCAGGAGCACATCGAGCCGCTCCATGGCGGGGGTCTCGAGGGGGGCAAACCCATGCTGTTCATAGATGGTGGAGATGACGGAGATCACGGCGCGCCGGCGGCGCAGCTCCTCGGGGAGGAAGTCTCTCATGCCTGAAGGGGGTTTTACGGAAATCGACGCCATGGTTCCTCCTCTTGCGCGGGCGACGCGGCCCGGCGTCTCCTTTTGCCCTCTTTTCGTCGTGAAGTCAACCGCACGCCACCCACTTATGGCTTGCCAAGGGCCTGCCCTGAAAATAGAATGCACCCATGCGCAAGTCCATCGTCGTCCTCATCCTCATGCTCTGTCCGGGCGCCCTGTGGGCCGTCAAAGAGTACCCGACGGGGGCCACCCACCTCGTCTCCTTCTTCTCCCACGTGCCGACCTTTCGGTTCGGCTATGCCCGACAGGCCCGTATCAAGTTCAACGGACCGACCCGCTACCGGCCGAAGTGGACCTACGCCACCGGCAAGGAGATCTTTTCATCCCCGGTGATCGATCGCCACGGGCACGTCATCTTCGGTTCCCGGGATGACCATCTCTACTGTCTCGACAAGGACGGGGCGCTGGTGTGGAAGTTCAAGGCCGATGACGACATCGACTCCACCGTGACCATCGGCAAGGATGGCACGATCTATTTTGGCAGCGACGATAAACACTTCTATGCGCTCACCGCTTCGGGGCGCCTCAAATGGAAGGTAAAGACTTCCGGGGAGATCCGCTCCTCGGCCCTGGTGCTCCCCGGAGGGCTGGTGGTGGTGCCCAACTATGACGGATATCTCCTGGGCATCAAGAACGGACAGATCCTCTGGTCCCGCTACCTGAGCGGCGGCTGGTGCAACGCCGCGCCCGCCTACAACCCGGACGACAAGATGATCTATGTGGTGAACAACCGCGCCTCGCTCTTTGCCGTGGACACGTCGGGAAACATCAAGTGGTCTCAGTACGTGACGGGATACGGGTACAACGGCAAGGTTCAGAACGGGACCGTGGTCATCGACGACAACGGCAACCTCTTTTTTTCCTCACGGAGCGGCGTCTACTCTTACACCTCCAAGGGCAAGCAGCGCTGGCATCTGTCGTCGATCCAGACCTACATCGCGCCCTCTCTGACCCAGACAGGGGATCTGGTGGTGGTGGACACCAAGGGCACCCTGCACAAGATCTCCGAGTCGGGCAAGATCCTCTATTCCAAGAAGGTGTCGGGGCGCGAGACCTACTCCTCCATCCTCGTCGACGCCAAGGACCGCATGTACTTCGGCTCCCGCGACGACAAATTCTACGCCCTGGACTCTGCGGGCAACGAACTCTTCAGCATTCTCGTCGGCAAAGATGTGGAGTCTTCGCCCACCATCTCCCCCACGGGCGTCATCTATTTCGGGACCGACTGGGGCAAGCTTCACGCCATCCGCTGAGGGGATCCTGCACCCTCCGATTTCCCGTAATCCGTAGTTCCCAATATGTTTTCGGTATGGTATAGGCAGACAGCGGAACCCTCCGCTTCAACATCATAACGATGACTCTGAAGTCCTCGCGCCTACGGCCTGAGCTAGGGCGCCCGGACCAGTGGGCCACCGGGGAAACCGGGTGACCTCCCGTGCTTGGAAAGGAGTTCGTTTAGGCAGATGTCTTGCCGCCTTTTCACCACCAGAGTCGGGGCCAACGTCTGAAAGGAGACATCACATGAAACTGGCTTTCCGTATTCTGCTCGCGCTCACCCTCACCCTCTTCCTCTTCGCCTGCGACGATGACGACGACAGCACCAACAACGTCAACAACGTCAACAACACCACCAGCACCAACAACGTGAACAACACCAACGTCTGGGACGCCATGGTGACCATCACGGTCGACGGCAGCGAGATCCCCGTGAACCTCATGGACATCGACCGCGCCGACTGGAACGGCGTGGAGGCCATCCGGCTCACCAGAGTCATCGAGCAGGCCGTTCTGGAGCTCCCCTGGAACTACCACTACAACTTCATCGGCAACGACGGGTACAACGTCCTCGTGGAGAAACTCGACGAGGATCTTGCCCGGCTGCCCTACTACGGCGAGCTGGACAGCGGTTTCCTCTATGAATCCGATGGCGGACTCCGCATCGGCTGGGAAGACAGCCTGGGCTTCCCCGGCTCCCTGGGCGTGCGCGGCATGGACGGCGGCGTCATCGAGCTGCACACCTTCGATACCGCCAGGTTCCTCGTCACCGCCGACGGCTCCCGCCTCATGGTGGACGTGAGCGCTTTCGACACCGTGGACGCCACGGACTGGAAGAACCCCGAGGACGGCCTCATCCCCATGGTTCCCATGACCTCCATCTTCGACGACCTGGCCCTCACGGATCCCTCCGGGCTCGTCTTCAAGATCTACGGCAACGACGGGTTCTCCAACAACGACACCAACCTCATGCCCTACGAGAACATGACCCACGCCTACATCGAGCCCACCGAGAAGAAGCTCATCATCGAAGAGGACTGGGACACGCTCGAGTGCTGCTGGCGCGTAAGGGACATCGTGGTGTTCAAGGGAATCAGGGAGTAGGGACATGCGATACCTTCTCATCGCCTTCACGCTCCTGTTCTCCACCGTCGCCTGCGACGACACCGCCGATGACACGAACAACACGAGCAACGTGAACAACACGAGCAACGTGAACAACACGGCCAACGTGAACAACACGAACAACGCGACCACCTGCGACGCGCTGACCGACACCGACTGCGTGGCCATCTTCATCGGCGAGCAGATCCACTACCGGCACATCTCCGACTGTGAGACCACCACCATCACCCACAACGACGAGGACATCACCGTGGTGCGGTGGGCGGATCTCATCGACGAGGAGGTGACCGCCACGCCGGAGAACTTCCGGTACCAGATCTGGGGGACCGACAACTACACCTTCGGTGGCTACGCCACCTGGACCAACATGCTCAGCGCCTACATCGAGGTGGGGACCCGCCTCACGGTCTTCGATCCCCTCGAAGAACTCCCCGAGTCTTACAACGTCAAGACCTCCTACAAGGTCACCCTCTCCCCCGCCAAGTAAAGGAGCAGCCTCATGCTCATCCCCCTCCTCGTCACCGCGTTTTTTACGGGCCAGACCTTCACGGAACCTGCCGATCCCCCGTCGACCCGGAAGGCCTACCCGGTTGTCTCCTTTGGAAAAGGCGGGACCCTCGACATCAGGGCCTATGCAGCCGTGGCGGGCTATGCCTTCCCTCAGGTGGACAAGGACAGCCAGGAGCGCGGCTGGACTACGTCCAGTGAGCTCTCCGTCGGGAAGATCTCCCTGCGCTATCGTCTGGGCGACGCCTTCCGTGCACGGCTCGACGCGGAGCTGGGGACCGATCGTCTCGACGTGCAGGAGCTCTGGTTCGGCTACCGGACCACGTCCGGTTTGATGCTCATGGCCGGTCGGCTCAAGACCCCCTTTGGGCTGGCCGGGTCGGAATCGTTCCTGGAGCGCCCCTTCCCCAACATGCCGCTGATCGCCGGCAACGCCAAGGACACCTACGACACGGGCTTCATGGCCAGGCTGGACATGGCCCGGCTCTCGTTCTCCGCCGCCGCCGTCACCGGATCCCGCGACGTGGCGCCAGAGACCAACGAACAGCCCGACGTCGCGGCCCGGATCGTGATCCGCCCCTTCGGCCGGCCCTCGCGAATCCAGCCCCTCCTTTCGGGGATCGAGATGGGGGCCAGCGGGACCATGGGCGACGGTCCCTCCCGAAACGGTTTTCGGGGGCGCACGGCGGCGGGGTTCACCTACACGCCACCCGCCGTTATCCGCGGCGAACACCGGCGCTACGGTGTCGAGGCGCAGTGGAAGACCCCATGGTTCTATCTGCGGGCGGAGTATCAGTTCGACTGGATGGCCCGGGATGGGGTCACCTCCTACGACCTCGAACCTTACGTGGTCAAGGGGGGGTACGTGGAGACGGGGATCCCGGTCCCCGGGCTGAGTCGCCGGGTGGAGGGCGCGCTGCAGGGCCTCGAGCTCCTGGGGCGCGTGGAGTGGATCTCCCATGGCGACGGGACGAAGACCCGGACCATCTCAGGGACCCAGACCGATG
>QKIM01000337.1 GCA_003249585.1 Deltaproteobacteria bacterium | reverse complement strand
CAGAGACCTGGGCAACCTTGTCCAACACGGAGCTGGCGGGTTCGAGCACCGGCTACGCAGAGGGGGCCGCAGGCTCTACCATCACCATCACCGGGCACTACGAGTACGACCGCGTGGCTTCGGGGTGCAGCGGGTGCCAGGTGCAGCTCTACTGGGGTTTTTTCGCCGGCGCTTCCCCGGCGTCGGACCTCGATCCCTACGCGGGCTATACCCGCTGCATCGATCTGGTGAACCAGAACACCTCGGCGGACTACACCTTCACCATCACTCTCCCTGCCCAGCCAGGGACCTACTATCTGCGCTGGGCCCGCAGCTGGGAGTACAGTTGCAACTACAACACCGACTCCTCCGATCCCTCCCGCAACCTGGCGGTCATCTGCGTGTACTGAGGTCGTCAAGTCAGATGAATTTCATCCTTCGGGGAATCAGGGGATGAGGGCCAAGGTGGCGGTGGTGGTGGCGTTTGTGGTGGTGCCGTCGCCCAGCGCACCGTAATCGTTGCGGCCCACGCAGAAGATGCGGCCCTGGGAGATCCAGCAGGTGTGGCTCTGGCCAGCGCTCATGGCCACCGCGCCGCTGATGAGGGTCGCGGGGATGGCGAAGAGGCTGTCAACGTTCGAACCCCCGGCGAGCTGGTAGAAATCGGCGTCTCCCCAGCAGTAGAAGCCGTCACCTACATTGGAGACGCAGACGTGATTGGCCCCCGAGGCGAGGGTGTGACCGTTGTTGAGGGTTCCGGCGGGGTCACCGGGAGGAACCAGGACCGTCACGGCAGAGAGGCTGTTCGCCGTGAGTCCATGCCCGACCTGGCCCTGGGCGCTGCCACCCCAGCAGTAGACCCGCTGGGTGGTGCCATCAAGGGAGATGGCGCAGGAGTGGGCCGCGCCCAAGGAGACATCGCTGCTCGTGAGATACGCCCCGTAGCTGTCGATGACGCGGGCAGGCTCGGCGACGTACTGATCAGCGCCGGCGTTCATGTTGATGCCCAGTTGTCCGCTTGAGTTTGATCCCCAGCAGTACAGGCGGGTCTCCAGGTCAACGCGGGTTCTGGCGCAGGAGTGTCCGTTGCCCACGGCGACCTGGACCGCTTCGTTGAAGAAGTGGGTTATGCGCCCGCCGCAGCCGGTTTGAACCACGGACGGTATCTGTGCGGTGCCAGTGTCATAACAGTTGCCGAGTTTTCCAGTCTCCTGATTCCCCCAGCAGTAGACCTTGGTGTCGTCGGCGACTGCGCAGGTGTGGTCGAGGCCAGCAGCTATCTGTGTGAAGAAGGCCGAGGTGCCGTAGACCATGGTGGGCACGTTCTTGTCGACGAGGTCGTTGGTGCCGAGCTGTCCATAGTTGTTGCGCCCCCAGCACCAGGCCTCGCCCGCGGTCGTGACAGCGCAGGTGTGGCTGGTGCCGGCGCTCACTGAGACGGCGGCAGCGGGGAGGGGCACGGAGGAGGGAGAGGTCGCGTGGGAGCTCGAACCGGTGCCCAGCCGCCCGTAGGTTCCTTCTCCCCAGCACCAGACGCCGCCCAGGCTGTCTATGGCGCAGGTGTGGGAGAAGCCGGCGCTGATCTGCACCCAGTCGTTGCACGAGGAGTAGTCGATGGCGCCGCAGGCGGTGCAGGTGGGGGAGCCGCCGGCGTAGCCCATCTGGCCGCAGGTCGGGTTCGTGCCGATGTTGTCGCCGTCGCAGATCTCGGTCCCGTCGATCCGACCATCGCCGCAAAAGCGGCAGTCCGAGACGTCGAAGCCGCAGGTCCCGTCGCAGGTGAGCGTGCCGAGCCCGTTGTAGTAGGTGGCGTCCAGATCGTGGCAGGTGGCGCCCCCGAGGTCGGTGTTGTCACACTGTTCCGGGCCGTTGAGGATGCCGTCCCCGCACCAGTTGCAGTCATCGTCGTAGATCTCGCACCGGTCGCTGTCGCAGGAGAGGGTCCCCGAGTGGTAGTCGGGGTCGATGTCGGCGCAGGTGAGGCCGTTGAAGTTGTCACCGTCGCACTCCTCGTCGTGGGTGACCTCGCCGTCACCGCACAGGCCTATACAGCCCGAGGTGTCGAAGAGGCAGCCGTCGTTGCAGGCCAGGGTGCCTTCATAATAGTCGAGGTCTTCGCAGGTGGTGTTGTCCAGATTGGTGCCGTCGCACTCTTCGCCGTGTTCCAGGTTGAGGACGCCATCGCCACACTGGCCGCTGCCCACGCATTCGGAGATGTTCAGGGTGCAGTTGGAGGAGCAGGAGAGGGTCCCCGTGTAGTATCCCAGGGAGATGCAGGTGACGCCACCGAGGTCTTCTCCATCGCACTGCTCTCCCACATCAGCCACGTTGTCACCGCAGGTGTCCGTGGAGCTGGAGCTTTGGTCACAGGCTGAGAAAAGCAGGACAATGAGGCAAAGGGACAAAATTCGCATGGGGCCTCCATGGGCTATTTGTTGAATATGAAACCCGAATTGTTCCGTTTGCAGCATTATGCCACCTGGCGCGACGATTTCCAGCGCTTTTTCCGGCACACTTGACGGCGTCGGTGGTGGTGTGCTTTCCTTGGGAGATGGAGAACGTGCAGGAGAACGCCCCACCCCAGAAGAAGAAGCGCTTCCAACGCACCCGCCGGTTCATTCGCAAGCTGGTCATCTGGGCCGTAATCATCGGCGCCATCTATGGCCTCTTCGTCTTCTTCAAGGACGACATCATCGCCCTGATCCACAGGAACCGGTACACTTGGGCGACCTATGTGCACATCTCCACGCAGATCTCCGGCAAGACCCTGCTGGGGCTCTTCTACGCGGGCTTCTTCGGCTCCCTCTTCTTCATCCTCATCCCCCTCGAGGCGGTCTTCTTCTATTATCTGGCGCTCCCCTACAACGCCGTCCTCGTCGCGGTTATCATGCTCGTCTCCTCGGTGCTGGGGCTCGGAGCCGACTACATCATGGGGCGGATCGTGGGGGAGGGGGTGCTGCTGCGCTTCAAGGGGCAGGCCTTCGAGAAGTACAAGCGGGCCATGGAGCGCTTCGGGGGCCTCATCATCTTCGTCTCCAACATCATCCCCTTTTTGCCTGTGCAGATCATCAGCGTGGCCGTGGGCGCCACCCGGTTCGGGCTCAAACGCTTCATGGTCTACACCTTCATCAGCCGCGGCGCCTACCTGGTCATGCTGTACTACGCCGCCGACTTCTTCAAGGGACACCTCATGCGTTTTTTGTGACGGGACCTGCCCGTCCATCCCAGGGGCATTGCCTTTCCCTGGAGTATCACGTATGCTGCGCTTCCAGGCATCGCTACCGGGGCACTGCCGTCCCGCGCCCCAGGAGGTCCCATGAAACTGAAACTGGCCACCGTGCACGTCAAGGATCTGGAAAAATCCGTCGCCTTCTATGGTGATTTCTTGGACTTCGAAGAGGTCCGCCGGTTTTCGCCCCGGGAGGGGTTCACCCTGGTCTTCTTCAGCGACGGGGAAGGCGGGATCGTCGAGCTCATCGAGGAGACCGGCACCGAACACAAGGAGGCACCCTCCAACCTCTCCGTCGGGTTCACGGTGGAGAGTGTGGCGTCTGTGCACCAGCGCGCGCTGGAGTTCAACGTCCCCGTGGCGCGTGGCCCCGAGACCACGCCCTCTGGAGTGACCCTGCTCTTCGTGAAGGATCCCGACGGGGTGATCGTGGAATTCCTTGAGGGGTTCGACCTCTGAGTTTATTGAAAGAACTGCACAGGGGGTCAGTGGCGGAAGATGCGCTGGACCCGTGGGCCGATACGCGCGAGCAGCTCGTAGACTATGGTCCCGGCTTCGTCGGCCACCTCCTCGGCGCGCAGCTCATAGCCGCCGTAGGCGCCGAAGATGAGCGCGTCGGAGCCCTTCTGGGCTTCGGGGATGTCGCTCACGTCCACCATGACCGAGTCCATGGAGACCCGGCCCACAATGGGCGCCCGTTTACCGTGGATCAGCACGGCGCCGCGGTTGGAGAGGGCCCAGGGGAGCCCGTCGTGGTAGCCCAGGGGGAGGATGGCCACCCGGAAATCGTCCCGGGAGACCGTGTAGGTGCCGCTGTAGCCCAGGGTGGCGCCCACGGGGTGCGTGCGCACATCCACGACGCGGCTCACCAGGGAGACGGCCGGGATGAGGGGCAGCGCCTGGGCCAGCGCCGGTGCAGGGTAGAGGCCATAGAGTCCGAGCCCCACACGGACCATGTCGTACCGGGCCCAGGGGAAGCGGATGGCACCCGAGGTGGCGCAGGCGTGGCGCACGAGGTCCTTCAGGCCCCGGGACTCCAGAACAGCCACGCTCTCCTCGAAGCGGCGGAGCTGTGCCCTGGTCGCCTCGTCGGCCTCGGGATCGTCGGCGCTCCCCAGGTGGGTCATGACCCCTCGGATGGTGATGCCCGGGCATTCGCCCAGCACGTCGAGAAGGCCCGGG
>QKIM01000326.1 GCA_003249585.1 Deltaproteobacteria bacterium | reverse complement strand
CCGCCCACGGGCCCTCGGCAGGCGGCCTGCGGCGGGAGCATCTTCATCCCCACGAGAACTCGCCGGCCCGACAATCGCCTGGGACCCTCCCAGAGCAAGACCGGACAGCTCCCCGGCAGCCTCCCCTGGCCTGCCCATCCCTTGACGTCCCCTTCTCCCGCCGGTAGCCTGCCCGCCCGGTGAACGTCTTCACGAGAACCTGAGAGCGATGCCCCCCGAGACGAAATCATCTCCGCCGGGAACGGGTGCTCCCAAGGCAGCCCCGAAACACCCACTGGTCCGCTGGCAGCCGAACATGGTGGTGGTGCTGACCGCTCTGGCTCCGGCCGGCTTGGCGGCGTTGTACTACTACGGGTGGCGAGCGGTGGCCGTGCTCGCCGTGACTAACGCCGTCGCCTTCGCCACCGAGTTCTACTTCACCCGACAGCGCAAGGAGCCGGTGACCTCGGCCGTGTTCGTCACCGGCAGCCTCCTGGCCCTCTCGCTCCCCCCCCAGATTCCTTTCTGGATGTGTGCCCTGGGCGCGATCGTGGGGGTGGCCTTCGGCAAGGAGCTCTTCGGCGGCATGGGCCGCAACGTCTTCAATCCGGCCTTGGTGGGCCGAGCCTTTCTGTACGTATGCTTTCCCAACTTCCTGAGCGCGGGCTGGGTAGAGCCGATCGCCGGCGTCGCGGGCGGCTTGGCCGCCTGGGTTGCGGCGGACGCCGTCACAGCCGCCACGCCGTTGCCGCTGCTGGCACGGGGCGACTCCGTATCTCTGGCCCACCTCTTCCTCGGTGCCGTGCCTGGCAGCCTGGGCGAAGCGTGCAAGCTAGCCATCCTCGTGGGAGCGGCCTACATGCTGTGGAAGAAGGTGGCCTCCTGGGAGATCATGGGGGCCACGGTCGTCACCTTCCTGGTGGTGACCGGGGTCTTCCGCCTCTTCGGGTGGGGCGCGGGGGCGCATCCCTTGCACGGGGTGCTTGCCGGAGGATTCCTGTACGGCGCCGTGTTCATGGCTACCGATCCGGTGAGCGCCAACCGGACTCGCAACGGCCGCTTCGCCTACGGAGCCATCATCGGGCTCTGCACCGTCCTCATCCGCGATCTCGGCAACTTCCCCGAGGGCATCATGTTCGCCATCCTCTTGGGGAATACCCTGGGCCCGATCACCGAAGAAGGGCTGGAACGCTGGAAAGCGTTTCGCGTGAAGGGGGCCACGTGAGGGACTCCGCGGTCTACCCCATCGTGTTCATGGTGCTTCTCTCCGCGGTGTACGGGGCCGCGGTGAGCTCCGTGGCCGTGGCGACCAAAGGGCGCGTGGCCGCCGGTGAGACAGCCCGTCTGCGCTCCCACGTGTTGGCGGCTTTTGGCCTGGAAGGGCCGACCGATCCGGCCGCCATCGATCAGGTATGGAACCGGTCTATCGAGGAGAGGAGCGACAAGCGGGGTCGCTACTACGTGGCACGAAACGCGGATGGGAAGCTCCTGGGGTATGGCTTCCCCTTTACCGGGCCCGGCTTCTGGGGGCCCATCAGCGGCGTCTTGGCCGTGGACCCACAGGGAACGCGCATCATCGGTCTCTCTTTCACCAAGCACCAAGAGACCCCGGGCCTGGGCGGCCGGATCTCGGAGCGCTGGTTCCAGGAGCAGTTCCGGGGAAAGCCGATCGACGTGCCAGCCGAGGGCGGCGTGCCCTTGCGCTTCGTGTACCGGACGCCCGGTGGTCCGCGGGAGGTGGAAGCCATCACGGGCGCCACCCAGACCAGCAGCCGGCTCGACAAGTTCCTGAACTCGTTCCTGGTTGGCCTCAAAGATCGAACGGTGCTGCGCGGGGGAGGGGGGGCATGAACCCACTCCTCTGGATGCGTCGAAGCCTCGCCGTCTCGACCCTGCGCCGGGGCATGTGGGACGACAACCCGATCTACCGGCAGATCCTGGGCATCTGTTCGACCCTGGCCGTAACCAATCTGCTCCTGAATACCTTGGTGATGGACGTGGGGTTGATCGTCGCCACGGCGCTCTCCAGCGCCACGGTGAGCGCGTTACGGCACTACACCCCGAAAAGCGTCCGGATGATGGCTCAGGTCCTCATCATCGCTGCCTACGTCATCCTGATCGACCTCATGATCAAGGCTTACCTGCCGGATATCAGCGAGGCTCTCGGTCCGTACGTCGGGCTGATCATCACCAACTGCATCATCATGGGCCGCGCCGAAGCCTTCGCCGCCAAGAACGGCCCCTGGCTCTCGTTTCTGGACGGCCTGGGGTGCGGCATCGGTTACAGCGCGATCCTGCTCATCATCGCTTTCTTCCGAGAACTGCTGGGGTTCGGGAGTCTCTTCGGGTACCCGGTGCTCCCGGCCGACATGACCCGTTGGACGATCATGGTCATGCCCCCAGGAGCCTTCTTCATGCTGGCTTTGGTGATCTGGTTCTTCCGGGCCGTAGTCCCCACGCGGGCCCAGTGAGAGTCCCATGGTAGAGACCGGCGCCTTCACGATCTTTGTCGCCTCGATCTTCATCAACAACATCCTGCTGGCGAACTTCCTAGGGATGTGCTCCTTCCTAGCGGTCTCGAAGGAGATCAAGACGGCGTCGGGACTGGGCATGGCGGTCATCTTCGTGATGACCCTGACCTCGGGCCTCAACTATCTCGTCTACCAGTGGCTCCTCATCCCCACGGGGCTAGAGTACCTGCAGTACATCGCCTTCATCGTGGTCATCGCCGCGACCGTACAGCTGGTAGAGATGATCATCGGGAAGGTCAGCCCGGTGCTCTACTACGCCTTGGGTATCTTTCTGCCTCTAATCACGGTGAACTGCGCCATTCTCGGGGTGAGCCTCTTCATGGTGATCCGCCAGTACTCCTTCCTCCAGTCCCTAGCCTACGGTGCCGGCAGCGGGGTCGGGTGGTGTTTGGCGATCCTGGCCATGGCCGGCCTCCGCCAGAAGATGAAGCGCTCGCGGGTGCACCCGGCGTTAGAAGGCCCCGGCATCACGGTCCTGATCGCCGGGGTCATGGCCCTGGCGTTCATCGGGTTCTCCGGCATGGTGGCCATGTAGCCGGGGGCCCCGAGGCGTCGGGGGGATTTCTTCAAGCCCTCGTCCTCACAGGTCAGGAGTGAAATGAACCCTGTCCTCCTCGCCGTTCTCGTCCTCTCCGGGCTGGCAGCCTTTCTCGCCCTGCTGCTGGTGGTGGCGGAGAAGAAGCTCGTAGCTTCGGGGCCGGCCAAGGTCACGATCAACGACGCCGAGCCCAAGGAGGTGGCCGGCGGTGAGTCTCTCCTCGCCACCCTCAAGGGCCAGGACATCTTCATCCCGTCGGCCTGCGGCGGCCGCGGGAGCTGCGGGCTCTGCAAGGTGAAGATCCACGAGGGAGGTGGCCCGCTCCTCCCCACCGAGACCCCCCACCTCTCGGAGCAGGAGATCGCCGACAACGTCCGCCTCTCCTGTCAGGTGAAGGTCCAACGCGACCTGCGGTTGACGATCCCGCCTCAACTCCTGGAGATCGAAGAGTACCCGGTGCGGGTCGAGTCGATCCAGGACGTGACCTACGACACCCGCAAGGTCCGCTTCGCGTTCCGGGAGAAAGCCGACTTTTCCTTCCGCGCCGGCATGTACGTGCAGGTGGAAACCCCGATCTACGACGGCCTCGCCGAGCCGGTGTACCGGGCTTACTCCATCGCCTCCCCGCCGTCGGAACAGCGCTTCCTCGACCTCATCATCCGCAAGGTCCCCCGGGGCATCTGCACGACCTACGTACACGAGCTGCTGCTGCCTGGCGACCGGCTGAAGATCAACGGGCCCTACGGGGACTTCTATTTGCGGGACACGTCCGCCGAGGCGGTCTTCATCGCCGGCGGTTCCGGGCTGGCACCCTTCGAGGCCATCCTCGCCGACATGGCAGAACGGAAGATCGAGAAGAGGGTGACCCTCTTTTTCGGCGCAGTGAGCCGCCGCGACCTCTACGACCAGGAACTCATGGCCGACTTCGAAGAGAAAGTACCCGGCTTTCGGGCGGTCCCAGCCCTCTCCAGGCCTGCGCCGGAGGATTCGTGGGAGGGGGAGACCGGCCTCATCACCGAGGTCGTGGCCCGCAGCTACGAATCCATGGAGGGCATGGAGGGTTACCTGTGCGGGAGCCCGGGGATGATCGATGCCTGTATCAAGGTCCTCACGGACAAGGGCATCCCCGAAGAGAAGATCTACTTCGACAAATTCTCCTAGAGATCGTCGGTGCCGGAAGGCTGGAGGGTTGGCGGCCAGCCCATCCCCCGACAGGGAGCGACACGCCATGAAGCAGGCACCGCACCTCGTCCGCGCCCAAGCCAGGATGGCTCCCGGGGTGCTCACCATGGACGGGTTCCTCGGTACCGACTCCCGGGAACTGGCGGAGATCCTCCAAGAC
>QKIM01000273.1 GCA_003249585.1 Deltaproteobacteria bacterium | reverse complement strand
CGTGGAGAGCTCCCACGCCGCCATCCGCAACGCCAAGTTCGTCATCGCCCAGGTGAACAGCCACATGCCCCGCACCCTCGGGAGCAGCTTCGTCTCCATCACCGACATCGACGCGCTGATTCTCCATGATGAACCCATTTTGGAGCACCTCGAGGAGCCCTCGGACGACATCGCCGAGAAGATCGGCTTTTATGTCTCCCGGCTCATTCCAAACGGCGCGACCATCCAGGCGGGCATCGGCAAGATCCCCAACGCCGTGCTGCACCACCTCAAGGACAAACACGATCTGGGGATCCATACGGAGATGTTCTCCGACGGACTCGTGGAGCTCTACAAGGCAGGCTCCATCACGGGAAAGCGCAAGAACTACCACCGTGGAAAGATCGTCACCTCCTTCTGCCTGGGGACCAAGAAGGTCTACGACACCATCGACAACAACCCCAACTTCGAGTTCCACCCCACGGACTACGTCTCCGATCCGCGCAACATCGCCAAAAACGACAACATGTGTGCCATCAACTCGGCGCTGCAGGTGGATCTCACCGGACAGGTCTGCGCCGACTCCCTGGGGACGGTCTTCTACTCGGGTTTCGGCGGACAGGCGGACTTCATCAGGGGTGCCGCCATGTCCCGGGGGGGGCGGCCCATCATCGCCATCCCCTCCACCGCCGAGGGAGGCACCATCTCCCGCATCGTCCCGACCCTCACCCCCGGCGCCGGTGTGGTGACCACCCGCGGTGATGTACACTATGTGGTCACGGAGTACGGCTTCGCCTATCTCCACGGCAAGAACATCCGCGACAGGGCGCTGGCCCTCATCAACGTGGCCCACCCGAAGTTCCGCGAGGAGCTCCTGGCCCAGGCCAAGGAACTCAACTTCGTCTACAAGGACCAGATCCTGCCCAAGACCTATGGCGAGACCCCTCAGCCCTTCGATTGGGACTACAAGACCCGGCGCGGGGAGGATATCAAGTTCCGCCCCATCACCCACCTCGACGAGGACAAGCTCCGGCGTTTCTTCTACGGGCTGCGCAAGGAGGACATCTACTACCGCTTCATGGGGTATGTGCGCACCATGGATCACAAGGCGGCCCTGCCGCTGGTGGTCATGGACTACGCCGAGAAGTTCGCCGTGGTGGGATACGTTGGGGAACAGCCCCGGGACGAGATCGTGGCCGTGGGCCGCTGGTTCCTGGACCGCCCCTCCAACCGCGCCGAGGTGGCCTTCACCGTGGCACCCGAGTACCAGGAGATGGGGATCGGGACCTTTGTCCTGGACAAGCTCATCGAGCTGGCCAAGGCCCGGGGTATCCGCGGGTTCACCGCGGAGGTGCTGGCTGAGAACAAGAAGATGATGAAACTCTTCCTCAACAGCGGCTTCAACGTGAAGACGGCTCTCGAATATGGGGTTTACTCCGTGGAGTTCGACTTCGACTCCTCCTCGGAGTTCAACCCCTACTACTGACGCCGACCTTGGCCTCGCATCCAGGGAGGGTCCCATGTCATCGAAAAACATTGCCGAAGCGGCACGCATCCTCCGTTCGTCCCGATACAGCATCGCCTTCACGGGCGCAGGAATATCGGTGGAGAGTGGAATCCCACCCTTCCGCGGCGAGGGAGGCGTCTGGAACCGCTACGATCCCTCCTTCGTGGAGATCAACTGGTTTCTGGCTCATCCCCTGGACTCGTGGCTCAAGCTCAAGGAAGTCTTCTTCGACTGCATGGGGAACTCCGAGCCCAACGGGGCCCATCTGGGTCTCGCCCGCCTCGAAGAGGCGGGACTCCTAGGGAGCGTCATAACCCAGAACATCGACAACCTGCACCGACAGGCCGGGAGTCGCAAGGTAGTGGAGTTTCATGGAAACTCCCATAACCTCGTGTGCACCTCCTGCGGCCGGCTCCAGGGGGTTCGGGAGACGAACCTGGAGCGGCTGCCTCCCGAGTGTCCCTCCTGCGGCGAGCTGCTCAAGCCCGACTTCGTCTTCTTCGGTGAGCCCATTCCCCCCGATGCGAGCTCCGTGGCTTTCCGGGAGGCTCAGCGGGCCGAGGTGGTGCTCGTCATCGGGACCACCGGTGAGGTCATGCCGGCTGGAGCCGTCCCGCTCATGGCCAAGGAGCGTGGGGGGGTCATCATCGAGATCAACACCGCCCCCTCACGGTTCACCCGCACCGTGACCGATCTCTTCCTTGAAGGCCGGGCCGCCGAGATCATGACCGATCTCGTGGCCGCCATGCACCTCTAAGAGTTTCAATAGATTATTTTTTCGTGGGGTTCGGAGTGTCGCTCTTTTTGGGAGCGGTTGTGGCCGGAGCAGTTTTTGCGGGCGCCTCGGGAGTGGTCTTTTGGGGTGTCGTCTCCTTCGAAGTGTCCTTGACCGTGTCAGCGGGCTCCTTCCCAGTGTCGGCGGGCTCTTTCCCTGTATCGGCGGGCTCCTTTTCATCGGCACCGTCCTGGTCCTTGGCGTCCGTAGCGTCCCCCCTGGAGGCGGCGGTGGACGGACAGGGTGCACAGGCCTTGCAGGGAGCGCAGGGGGGAGGAGGCTGGCGCCGGAAGTTGGGGGCCCACAGCTCGCCGATGCGCTTGCGCAGGGTCTTGAGCTGTTTCGTCAGTTTTTCGTAGCGCTCCTCGAGGAGGAGGAAACGGCGGCGGATGCGGTGGGTCTGATCGGCGAAGTCCACCTTGGAGTAGCTTGAGGCGTAGGAGGACTCCGTCTTGTGGAAGATGCCCACCAGCTCCTCATAATACCGGGCCCTGAAGGACCGGGATTTCCAGGTGTAAAGATCCAGCAGGAAGGTGTGGGAGTCGTAGAGGAGCTCACGGTATTTCAGATGGAGTTTCGCGAGCTCCACCTCACTCGTCGCCTCTTTGAGGGTTTTGGTCTCGTCTCCGTCGAGGACGTCTTTTTTCAGGGAACCGGCGAGTTTGGCGCGCTCGAACTGAATCTCCGCGGCCCTGAGCCAGGCCTTCGCCTGCTCGAAGTCGACTTGGCGCAGGCGAGCCCGGGCGGACTCCAGTTTGAACTCCTTCGTGGCGGCCTTCTGTTCCGACTGGTACTCCAGGGCGCGGACCATGAGGCGCTGTTCCACGGAGGCGACGTGGGAGGCGGGGACCGTGAGGCGGAACACGGGGGGTTTGGAGCAGGCGGCGAGGACCCCCAGGACAGTGAGCAGGAAGGGGAGGAGGAGACGGCGATTCATGATGCACCTCGTAGTGCCCGCACAAAAAAGCGGGTCGTCTTTACGTTGTATGTCGGCGACCCCCGTCTGGCAAGGGGAATCGACAACCGCCGGAGGCCGGATCTCCCCAAGAAAAAACCGCTTCCCTTTTGGGGTCGGATAATGGCACCCTGCATGGGTTCATCCTCTTTTTGCAGGGGGAGAAGGAGAAATATCAATGCCCATCGGTTTCATCACCGGCGCCTCGTCCGGGCTCGGGCGGGAGTTCGCCCGGGCGCTGGCGGCGCGCGGATACGATCTCGTCATCACCGCCCGGCGAACGCATCGGCTCGAGGAGCTCAGGCAGGAGCTTCAGGCGGGTCACGGAGTCGAGGTGGATGTCCTTGGCTGCGATCTTACCGACGAGGGGCAGTTGAACGCGCTCCTCTCTTCGGACCTCCTCGAGCGGCCCATCGACGTCTTCATCAACAACGCCGGGCTGGGGCGCCGCGGGCTCTTCGCGGATCTGCCCCACGAGGAGGTCACCACCCTCCTGTCCCTCAACGTCACCTCCCACACCCGTCTCTTGCACAGGGTCTACACCTCCATGTCCTCAAGAGGAAAGGGGGGAATCATCAATGTGGCCTCCGTGGCTGGGTTCGGCCCCATGCCCTGGCTGGCGCTCTACGGCGCCTCCAAGTCCTTCGTGCTCAACCTCTCGCTGGCCCTGGCCGAGGAGGGTCGTCCCCGGGGGATCACCGTGACGGCCCTGTGTCCTGGGCCTGTGGATACGGAGTTTTTCGAGTCCGCAGGAATCACCGAATTTCACTATAAATCCACACTTATTACGCCAGACCGGGTCGTGTCCCATGCCCTGGACGCCCTGGAGCACCACGAGCGCGTGGCCATCCCCCGCCTGCTCTTTCGGCTCCAGCGTCTGGTGCACACCGTGGTCCCCGAAGGGCTCCTCACCCGCATCACGGGACAGGTCCTCCGTCGCGGGGTGTGAGGTTCATGAGCGGGGCTGCGTGGGCTGAGCCTTCAGGGAGCGCACCGGGCACCCTCGACCTTGATCCGGGGGACGGTGGTCTTGAGCAACCGTGCGAGTGAGCACTCTCTCGTGTCCCCCGAAAGGTGCAGCGTCTCAAGAGAGGGGAGCGTTGAGATGGCGGTGAGGAGCTCTTTTGGGGACGCCGAGAGCGCTCCGAGGGAGAGGTGGGCCAGGGACCGCAGGCGGGCCAGGGCGG
>QKIM01000121.1 GCA_003249585.1 Deltaproteobacteria bacterium | reverse complement strand
GGCCACCCTCCCGTAGGCCAGGGCCGCCGCCAGGAGCCCGACGATCTCCCGCTGGGCCTTCTCGGGATAGGCATAGAGCAGCTCCAGGGGATCCGGCGAGACGTAGCGCCGGTGGTTGTACGTCTGGTAGAGATCGTCGAGGTGGGAGTGAAGGGACCTGGGATTCATCATGGTGAGATGTGCGGGCGGGGGGCGTAGAAACCGCGACCGTCGTCCCGGCAACACCCGCCCGGGGGCGCGGAAATTGTGTTTTAAATGGGTCCTCGTTGATCTATAGTAACCGCACTGACCATATCAGACTTCGGGAGAATCGCGATGAAGATGT
The DNA here is from genome assembly GCA_003249585.1 of Deltaproteobacteria bacterium. Lineage (GTDB taxonomy): Bacteria > Myxococcota_A > Polyangia > HGW-17 > HGW-17 > SZUA-580. The sequence continues at coordinate 4,090 of QKIM01000121.1, read as the reverse complement.
TATTATGCCATCTTTCCGCTCTGCTGCTCCTCCTCGGCGCCTGCGCCCGGGAACCCGAGCAGGCCAGGTTCAACAAGAGCAACTTCTCCAACGCCCTCGCCACGGTGACCGTCGTCAAGGGGCGGGTCCTCGTCGGGAATTCGCCGACCCAGGTCTTCGGAATGGCCCTCGTGGGCGCCGAACCGGTCACCACGGGGCAGGGTGAGGCAGAGGTGCTGCACGACAACGGGGTGCGTTTCATCCTCTCCGAGGGCGCCCGCGTGATGGTACAGCCCCAGGGGCTGGCCCTGGAGTCGGGGAACGCCTGGGTGGAATTTCCCCGCGGCCTCTCCGCCGACTGCACCATCGCCGGCTTCCGTGTGCGCAGCCGCGCCGCCTCCCTGGATGTTCGGCTCACCGGTGAGGGCCCCGGCGTCTATGTCTTCAACGGCGAGGTGCTCGCGGAGAAGGACGGCGCACGGTTCATGGTCAAGGAGGGGAACATGATCACCCTCGGCGCCAAGCCCGCGGTCTCCCCCATCGCCTGGTGGGACTCCCGGCATCTGGCCCGGGAGTGGAAGCGCGAGGGGGCCCTGGAGCTGGTCCCCGGCCAGGGCGTGCTCGGCGCGCGGCGGCCCGGCTCCTCGGGCAAGGCCCACCTGCCGCTGGTCATCAGTTCCATGGACGTCAAGGTCAGCATCATCGGCGACATGGCCGTGACCGAAGTGAAGCAGCAGTTCCTCAACCCCTCCCGTGAGACCCTCGAGGGGATCTACCGCTTCCAGGCCCCCGAGGGCGCGCTGGTCACGGGGTTCGCCGTGGACCGCAGCGGCAAGCTGGTCTTCGGGCGCATCAAGGGCAAGGAGCTGGCGAAGCAGCAATACACCTCCAACGTGTATCAGGGCTCCACCGAGGATCCCGCGCTCCTCGAGTGGGAGGACTTCGACCGCTACAAGGCCTTCATCTATCCCATCAATCCCGGGCAGAGGCGGACCATCTTCATCCGGTACTCCAGCTGGCTGCCCCGCCGCGGTGCGACCCGCAACCTGCGCACCTATCACCTGCCCCTCATCGGGTACGACGACCTCTCCCCCGAGTACGGCGAGTTCAACCTCGTCGTCCGCCTGGGCAAGAGCTGGGCGGGCAAGGCCATGGCCAACATGGGGGCAAAGGCCGACGGCAGCGACCTGGTGATCCGGGAGAGCGACTTTCGGACCACCGCCGACTTCAACCTCGTGCTGGCCGACGGGGGCGTGGGCAAGGCCGAGGCGCCCGGCTACTACGGCCGGCCTCTGGGCCGCAATCCCCCCCCAGTCAGGCGTGACGACTTCATCTTCGCCCGCGTGTGGCCCTTCAGTGTCGAAGAGGAGCAGGCCCGCTCCGTGGACCTCGTCATCCTCGTGGACATGAGCGCCGACAGCTCCGCCGCCAGCCTCAACCTGGCCCGCCTCGCCGTGGAGAACGCGGTGAAGACCCTCAAGAACGGGGACAAGGTCGCCATCGTCACCGGTGATCTTTCCCTGCGCAAGGGGCGCAAGTACGTCGAGATCGGCAAGGGGGACCCCGTGGCCATGCTCGAGGAGCTGGCCTCTGAGAGTCGTGGCGGGGCCACGGACATCACCGCCCTCCTCAAGCAGACCGCCGAGGCCTTCAGTTCCACCGTCCCCGGGCGGGCGCCCATCCTGCTCTATGTGGGCAACGGGCGGCCCACCGTCGGTGAGGTCAAGGCCGACACGGTCGCGAAAAAATGGTTCCAGCTGCCCCACTTCATCGGGTTCAGGGCCATCGCCACCGAGGACGGGGAGGGCGTGGAGATCCTCAAGCGGCTCTCCGGCGGCCGTGAGCCCTTGATGCTGAGCGATCCCACGGTTATCCGGCATCTGCCCGCCTTCATCAACTCCTTCAGGCTGCCTCGGCTCAAGCACGTCCAGGTGAACGCCGGCGGCACGGTCTCCAAGGTTTTCCCCCATCCCCAGACGACCTTCGAGTACGAGGGGCGCGAGCCCATCCTGGTGGTGGGGCAGCTCTCCGAGGGGACCCTCCCCAGGGAGATCACGGTCACCGCCGAGCTCGACGGTAAGAGCTGGAAGCGCACCTTCACCGTCAACTGGGGCCGCTTCACCGACACCAGGGAGCTCGCACGCCGGTACGGCGCCGAGAAACTCTCGGGGCTCATGGAGGAGGGTGCCTCCTCGGAGGTCCTCATGGACCTGGGGCTCCGATACGGACTCGTGACCCCGTACACCTCGCTGTATGTCCCCACGGAGCGTGAGGCCAAGGCCGAGGGGCTGCTCCTTCAGGACGCCGACGGCGAGACCGACGACCAGACCGCCGGGAAGAACCTCACGGAGACCTCCGATGAGAGCGAGAAATCCAAGGACAAGGCCAAGAAAATGGACACGGGCGTCGCGAGGACCAAGACGCTCAAGACCTTCGGCAACTCCAACGCCGTGGCGGCGGCCGAGCCCAAGGCTGCCCAGAAGGAGGAGCGGTCCATCTACAAGAAGGTGCGCCGGCCCCGCAGGCGGGCCCACAAGCGCTCCCCAAGAATGAGCGGAAAGAAATCCGGATACAGGGGGTCGACGGGCAGCTCCTCAGGGTTTGCTGCCCCGCCGACGTCCATGGCCGACAGGGCCCCGAGTCCGGCCAAGCCCATAGTCACCACGCCCGCGAAACGTCCAGACGGACGGGTCCAGAGGCTCTATTCCACCAGCGTCAAAGGTCACGCTGGCATTGGCATCGGCGGCGGCGGCGGGCTCGGCGGCAGGTTCGGGAAGATGGGCGGGCAGGGCCGTCACCGCGCCAGGGTCATCGACGGCGACATCACCATCAACGGACCCGCGCCCGTCGGAGGTGAACTGGCCGCCTTCCAGGTGGGGAACACCTTCATCGCCAACACCATGATCTTCTGTGTCGACTGCAAGTGGCAGCGCAAGCCCAGCCCCTGCTCCCCCGTCTCCAAGCTGCCCCTGTGGCAGCGGAGGAACATGTGGCGCGAGCGCATGGGCGGCATCTACCCCTACAAGGCGCTCGAGGCCTACAACGACGCCCTGCGCATGTGCGAGATCCCCGGCCCCAGCTCCAGGCGTGTCTTCCTGCGGCTGGCGGTCGCCATGCTCGGCAATGTCCGCAACCTGGTGCAGTTCTACAGGATCTTTACCCCGCACCATGGACACTACACCTTCCTGAAGTCCGCCATTATCGCTGCCGTGAGCTCCGTGGGCGATCTGCTCTACGTGAAGCGGATGCTCGGCATCGGGCTCGGATACCAGCGGGCAAAGATCGAGGAGCTCGTCGAGAAGGCCAAGACAGGGAAGGAAAAGATCGCCATCGTCCGCCGCTTTATAGAGAAGGGCGAGAAGGACCCCTGGCTCTCCATCAAACTGCTCAACCTCCTCGAGGAGACGAGGAACCGGTTCCAGGCCGGGCGTCTCATCGACACCCTCTTCGGCAATCCCCTCCTCGACGAGGAGCTGCGGCTGGAGGCCGTGGAATACCTCATCCGCATCAAGGACAGGACCAAGGCGCGGCGGCTCCTCTCGGAGATCGTGGAGTTCGCGCCCTCGAGCCCGCTGCGGCGCAAGATCCTCGGCTCCCTCTACCGGGCCTTCGGGGAGGCCCGGTTTGCCGTGCGGGAGTTCACCTCCCTTTTGACCCTCACCGCCTCGTCCCACGAGAGCATGATCCTCCTGGCGCTGGCCTGGGAAGACGCCGGCGCCCACGAGAAGGCCCTGGACCTCTATTCCAAGGTAATGACCCAGGGGGATCCCGAGTCGGGGCTCGTGAAACTCGCCCGGATCCTGGCCAGCGCCCACCTGGCCCGCATGCGGCTGAAGGCCAGCCCGGCCGAGAAGACGGTGATTCTGCAGAAGGGCCGGAAGATGGCCCTGTACCGCAACGACGAGAGCGTCAAGATCCTGCTCACGTACAAACACCCCAAGGCCGATCTCGAGCTTCTGTGGGGCGAGACCGAGGCTGACCTGCGCCGGGTCTCCTTTTTGAAACCCCGCTGGGGAGTCGAGGGGCTCATCCTGTCCAAGATCCCCGGCGCGCTCACCTTCAAGGTCGTGCGCGGCGCTCCCGGGTCCCGGCGCGTCCTCGACGCCGAGTT
>QKIM01000479.1 GCA_003249585.1 Deltaproteobacteria bacterium | reverse complement strand
GGGGGATCCGGATGGAGATGACGTTGAGCCGATAGTAGAGATCCTCCCGGAACCGTCCCTTGCGGACCTCTTCCTTGAGATCCTTGTGGGTGGCGCAGATGAGGCGGAAGTCGGTCTTGACGGAGCGGTCCGACCCGAGGGGCTCCACGACGCCCTCCTGAAGGATCCTCAGGAGCTTCACCTGGACGGCGGGGGAGAGCTCTCCGATCTCATCGAGGAAGAGGGTCCCCCCGTTGGACTTGACGAACCGGCCCTGGCGGTTGCTCTCGGCGCCCGTGAAGGCACCCTTCACATAGCCGAAGAGCTCGGATTCGATGATGGACTCGGGGAGGGCCGCGCAGTTTACAGGGACGAAGGGCCCCGCCGCACGCAGGGAGCTGCGGTGGAGGCTCTGGGCGGCCAGCTCCTTGCCGGTCCCGCTCTCTCCGAGGATGAGCACGTGGGCCTCGCTCTGGGCCACATGGTCGATCAGTTCCCGGGTCTGCCGGAAGGCGGCAGAGTTGCCCACCAGCAGTGTGTCACCGGTCTTCTCCCCCAGCAGTCGCCTGAGCTCGAGGTTCTCGCTGACCAGCTGCTGCTTCTCCAGGGCCTTGGCGATGGTCTTGAGGAGAATTGCCCGTTTGACCGGCTTGGTGATGAAATCGTAGGCCCCCTCTTTCATGGCCGTGACCGCGGACTCCACGGAGCCATAGGCCGTCATGAGGATGATCTCCGTGGAGGGGGCGATGCGTCGGGCCACCTTGAGGAGATCGAGGCCGCTCATCTTCGGGAGCCGCAGATCGCTGAGGATCAGGGAGACATGCGTCTGCTCGATGACGGTGACGGCCTCTTCGGCGCTGGATGCCTTGAAGACGGAGTAGGACTCACGCAAAAGGAGGCGCTCAATGGATTCCAGGATGGAGGGTTCGTCGTCGACGACCAGGATTGAGGGTTTCATACAGAGACTCCCGCCTTCGACCGGCGGGGTGAGGGCACGCCGAACGGTGCCGCCTTCGCACAGCGGCGTGCCAGGGGAAGCTGATCAGGCGGTCTCTACGCTGGCGGCGTCCTGGAGGTTGAGCTCGATGATGGCCTGCTCGCGCATCTTGAATTTCTGGATCTTCCCGGTGACCGTCATGGGGAAGTCGTCTTTGCCGGCCACGAACTTGAAGTACCGGGGAACCTTGAAGTGGGCGATCTTGCCCTTGCAGAACTCACGGACCTTCTCTTCGGTCAGGTCGGCGCCGTCCATGGGCAGGATCCAGGCCATGAGCTCCTCCCCGTACTTGATGTCGGGGACACCCACCACATAGACGTCCATGATATCGGGGCTTGTGTGGAGGAATTCTTCGATCTCGCGGGGATAGAGATTCTCGCCGCCGCGGATGACCATCTCCTTGATGCGTCCGGTGATCTTGACGTATCCCTCCTCGTCCATGGTGCCCAGATCACCGCTGTGGAGCCATTTGGCGTTGTCGATGGTGGATCTGGTGGCCTCGGCGTTGTTGTAGTAGCGGGACATGACGTTGTAGCCCCTGAAGCAGATCTCGCCCTGGTCTCCCCGGGGAACCGTGATCCCCGTGATCGGGTCGATGATCTTCAGTTCCTGGTGAGGCATGACCCGTCCCACGGTGGAGACGCGCTTGGCCACGGAGTCCACGATGCGGGTCATGGTGGTGACGGGGGAGGACTCGGTCTGCCCGTAGGCGATGACCACCTGGGACATGTTCATCTTCTCGATGGTCATGTTCATGGTCTCCGTGGGGCAGGGGGCGCCCGCCATGATGCCCGTACGGAGCGAGGAGAGGTCATAGTTGCCGAAGCTGGGATCGTTGAGCTCGGCGATGAACATGGTGGGGACGCCGTGCAGCGCCGTGCAGCGCTCCTTTTGGACGGCCGTGAGGACGGACTCGGTGGTGAAGACGTACCCTGGAAGGACCATGGTGGCGCCGTAGCTGGCACAGGCCAGGTTGGACATGACCATGCCGAAGCAGTGGTAGAAGGGGACGGGAATGCAGAGCCGGTCCTTCTCGGAGAAGTCCATCACCGTGGCTACGTGGTACCCGTTATTGAGGATGTTGAAGTGGGTGAGGGTGACGCCCTTGGGGAAGCCCGTCGTCCCGGAGGTGTACTGGATGTTGATGTCGTCGTCGGGATCGAGGTCGGCCATGATCCTGTCCAGCTCACTGTCAGGGACCTCGGTACCCAGGCTGATGAGGCCCTGCATGGAGAACATCCCGGAGGGCGTCTCGATGCCTTCGTCGTCCATGAGGATGACGTTCTTCAGGTTGGGGAGCTCGGCGGCGTTGAGTTCGCCCGGTCTTGCGTCGGCCAGCTCGGGGCATACCTCGAGGAGCATGTCCTTGTATTTGGACTGCTTGAAGGAGTGCATGAGGATGATGGACTGGGTCTCCGACTGGTTCAGGGCGTACTTGAGCTCATGGGTCCGATAGGCGGGGTTGATGTTCACCTGGATGGCGCCGATCTTGGCCGTGGCGAACTGGGCGGCGGTCCACTCCCAGCGGTTGAGCCCCCAGACGCCGACACGGTCGCCGCGCTTGATGCCGATCTTCGAGAGCCCTTTGGCCAGATCCGAGACGACGCGGTCGAATTCCCGGTACGTGAACCGTTTGTTCTGGTGGACGGAGACGATGGCCTCGTTGTCGGGATATTTCCGCGCCGTGGCCTCGAGCATCTCACCGATGGTCGTGTACTGAAGGGGAAAATCTTGGGTGCCGTAATCGTAGCTGGGGTTCCTTGCAGTCATTCGTTCTCCTTGAGGGGCCAGGGGCCGCAGATGCAGTGGGTTGGGTAGTTGGGTCAGAAGGAGATGCCTCCAAAACCGCTGATGTCGGTATTGAGCTTTGGAAAGTGGAGCTGCTTGAGGATGCCGTAGGCGCATCGGCTGATCTTCTTGTTGCGCTTGCCGTCGAGCTTGGCGCTGGCGTATGCGACGCGCCCCTTGCGCCCGCTGATCTGGTAGCCGATGAAGATGCGGCCCTTGGCCGGGATGCAGGAACGCGCGATGCGACTGATGACGCCGCCGTTCACGACGGTGTTGATCTGGGTCCGCGTGAGCTGGACGTTGTCGAGGGCGTAGACCTTGATCTCCTCACCGGCGCTGCCGCCGCCGTTGCCCCCCGACGAGGAGCGCATGCTGCGGGAGCGTCGGCGTCTGGAGCGCCCGCGCCAGTGTTTTTTCATGGAGCCTTTTTTGGAGTCCTTGCCCATGGTGGCCACCTCGAGATCGTCGTCCTGGGCCACGAGGTTGTTCTTTCGCCGCCCCTTGCCCGTGTCCACGACGGTCTTGTAGAGCATGATGGTGGCGGTCAGGGCGATGACCCCGACGATGCCCAGGGCGATGGCCAGCTTGAAGGTGCGGGACTGCTGCTTCTCCTTGATCTCCACCACCGCCTCGGCCTGTTCACGGCGTTTGAGTTCCATGCGCCTGAGGAATTCGGACATGAAGTCGATGAAGTCCGGGTGGCTGTCCAGTTTCTTTCTGAACCCGGAGTCTATGTTGACGATGATGTGGTCCGGCGCGATGATCTCGTCGATGGCCTTTTCCCGGATCTCCCGGGCGCTGTAGGGGCCATAGTCGAGGCGCCCTTTTTGGACCATGAACTTCTTCTCCTCCTCGTCGTCCTCCTGGAAGGACTCGAGGAGATCCACCATGATGACGGCGTTGGAGCTGCGCTTGCGTTCCTTGAGGTTGGTTGAGATGATCTCCGTGAACTCCGAAGGGGACGGACGCTGGTCGGGATCGGGCAGGACCGCCGCGGTGACCACATCCACCACGGACTTCTGGATCTCGGGCTTCAGGCGTGGCGTGCCGTCTTCGTCTGGGAGCTTCCCCGAGAGGAGGTAGCTGGCCAGTGTTCCCAGGGAGAAGATGTCGGCGCCAAGGGACCCCGGCCGGCCCTGACGAACCTCGGGCGCGAGGAAGGGGATCTCCGCCTGGGGCAGGATGGCTTCTGCGGGGATGTGTTTCAACGCGGCGTCGAGCACGCCGAAGCCGCTCACGAAGATGCGACCCACATCGGAGATGAGGACGTTGGACGCATGGATGGCGCCGTGATGGAAGGTGCCGTCGATGTCCTCAAGCAGCTTTCCCAGATGGAACAGGATAAGCCGTGAGCTCGTGATGGGGGCCCCGAGAGGATACTTGCGGGAGATGAACTCCCGGATGGTCTCGGCCTCGATATAGGCCTCGGCGATGTATGGCGCCTTCTTCTCGGGATCGAGGTAGCCACCGCCCATACATTCGAGAATGTTCTTGTGGATGACGCCCTTCATGTCGATGGCGGCGCTGACGACCTCGGCGGCGCCATCGGGGGAACGGTCGAACAGCGTGTTCAGCAGGTGTATGGTCACCAGCCGGCTCGAGGGGATGTGAATGGCGCGGTACAGCTCACCCCACTCCGTGTTCTTGTCAAAAGC
>QKIM01000647.1 GCA_003249585.1 Deltaproteobacteria bacterium | reverse complement strand
CGACAAGTGCGAGGTCATCGCCCCCCCGGCCTTCCGCGAGCAGGTCGTCGACCTCGTCCGCCAGTCCATGTCCGTCTACGGAGTGTAAAAATCAGTCGCAGGCGCAGAAGGCGGGGTCGGCCGCGGTGCCGTCGCAGGGCAGCCAGGTCTCGTCATACCCCATGTAGGAGATCCCGGGCGCGATGGTGACGTCCTTGATCTTCAGGAGCTGGACCCCCTCTCCCCTGTACCTGTAGATCAACTCCTGATAGCGAAAATTTCCCGTGCACAGCTGGACGTCCGACACTTCCCAGCCCAGACAGGTGTTGCCCGAGAGGATGGCCTCCTGCGCCGAACCGATCCAGACGCAGTAGTTCGAAAGACAGGCGGTCTCGTCCGTGAGCAGCTCGCACAACTCGGGGTCCGGCTGGCAGTTCATATGGTATCCAGAGCATGCGCTCCACCCGTCACCCACATTGTAGTCACAGGAATTGCCTGTGTAGACGACCTCGGTGACCGCCCCGGTGTCCGAGCAGAACATCTCGTCCACACTCTCACAGGAGGATTGGTTCTCGAGGGGCATGCACCCGAATTCCTTCATGGCGACGCATCGGTCCCCCACAAAGACCGTCTTCGCCGCAGACATTGCCAGGCAGCCGTCGGCCTCGCACGTCCCGTGTTCTTCCAGATAGGCCATGCAGTAGTTCAGATCGGGAGCGTCCTTCGCGCACGCGCCGCACAGGCTTCCAACAATCATACATCCGATGATAATGCGCAGCATGCTTCTCCTCCAGGGGATAATTGCATTTGTACAATATACCGCCCTTCCACACCCATGGCAAGCAACAGGAAATTCCCCGCTTCCTCTGCCGGCTGTTGGGGTGTACCCATGGTGAGGGGTGGCCTGCCGGTTCTTCCTGGCACCTGCCCCCCAAAGGCAGGCATGACGAAACACTGGTTCGAAGGATATCGGCAGGCTTACAGAGCGTGGTGGGCAAGTTACGTGGAGCGCCTCGACGGGGAGGACCATAGTGCATGTGCAGCGCTCCTGAAAACGGTCCGCGATCATCCGGAGCGCTTTGGTGAAGCCCTCATCGCCATGGCCGGCTCGGGCGACGAAAATCCCCTGTAATCCGTCTCTCGGTGTTACCAGGCAGGCCCCCTGCCGATGCTCCTACTGCAGGCTCAGGACGATCTCACCGGAATAGGTCCCCGCGGCCAGGGCGGTCTCCACGCCGTCGACGGTGAGCACCACGGTGGCCCCGCCGGCGCCGACGATTTCGCCGTCGCCCAGGGTGAGTGCGGTGAGATAACACTCGCCGGTGACCTCCCAGACGCCGCCGTCGTCCACGGTCACAGCGGCCTGGCTGCTCTGGTTGCGATAGGCTCGGTTGGCCACATGGCCCAGGTAGTAATACTCGTCGATGGTGAAGGCGGTGTTCTGATCCCCGTTCTCGTCCACATGGCGGGTCTCGGTCAGGGAGATGGCCCCGGTCAGGGTCGCGCTCTCCCCGATGATGACGGTCATGGCCCCGCCTGTGATCCCATAGTAGCCCGTGCCGTTGAACAGATCCCCCGTGTAGGTCCCGTTGCGCAGGGTGACGCTGGCGCTGTTCTGGGACGTTCCGGAGCCCGAGGTGACGTTGCCGTTCTCCGACGGCCATCCCGCGTCCTCGCTGAACGTGGTGTTGAAGGCGTCCATGCTGCCCCCGACGAGGGTGTCGTCGTTGTCGATCATCTGGAGGATCACGCCGCTGCCGGAGCTCAGCACCGCCGCGTCGAAGAGGATGGTTGCGGCGCCGGCCTTGTGGAGGAAGATGGCCTCCTCGGCGTTGACCTCCGTATTGTCCAGCACATTGAGCTCGGCGGTGTTGTGGGCCATGAAGCCCCAGACGCTGTTGATCACCGTGGGTCTCCCCGCGCCCTCGACGGTGTCCAGGACGGTGCCGTTGGCGTCGGTCAGGTCGATAGTCCCCGTGGAGGACCGGTAGGTAGCGGTCCCTCCGGTGAAGATGGCGGCGTAGGTCATCCCCTGGTAGTGGGCCCCGTAGATGTCCTGGTTGGCGCTCCCGATCACGTAGGTGCCATAGCCTGACCCGTAGGCGGCGCCGTAGGAGAAGGGACCCGAGCTCATCCCGCCGGACGCCTCAGGCAGGATCGTCAGGTCGGAGTCCACCACGGTCATCTGCGGGGAGGTGCAGCTGTCGGTGGAGAGCACCGCCCAGCTGGCCGAGGTGATCTCCGAATCCACCACCGACAGCGAGGCGCGCTCGCCGAGCATGTTCGCGGCACGCACCCCGCCCTGGATTCCCAGCACCCACGGTGGCGAGATCATGATGGAGGTGTTGGCGCTGTTCACGTAGCTGGCGTATGCGTCGGTGAGCGGGTTGGCCCCCCACGTCGTGACCTGGCTTTTCTTCACCAGAATGTTGGCGTGGTCGTCGGCGATGAAGGCCGCCCGCGCAAACCCGCTGGTGATGATGTCCATGGAGTCGACCGTGACCGTGGCGTAGTCGGAGGCGACGATCATGGAACCCAGCCCGGAGAAGTCGGAGACTCCGCTGCCGTCACCCTCGTCCATGGCGTTCAGGGTGCCGGTCACGGTGACCCTGCTGGAGGCGCCATGGGCGATGAGGGCGTCGAAGCCCAGGCCATTGGCCATGACATCAAATACCAGCTCACTGACGGAGACGTCCTCTTCCGCCAGGAGGGAGTATCCCCCCACCACCACGCCGTCATTGACGAAGTACCCCACCGCGTAGGAGTCGTCGCCGCGGTCGGAGAAGCTCGTGGCCTGTCCCACCCAGGTCACCGAGAGATCCATGGTCTCGCCCGAACTGATGATGGTGTCGGGAGCGGCGGTGTTGGTGGTGTTGCTGATGTTGTTTACGTTGTTTGCATTGTTGGCGTTGTTGACGTTGTTGACGTTGGTCGCGTTGTTGGTGTTGCCGGTGTCGCCGGTGTCGTCGTCGTCACAGGCGGTGACGAAGGTGAACATCAGCACGGTGACCGCCACGGTGACGGCCCTCGCCAGGCGGGGGGTGCGGTCCAGAAGGATCCGGGGAAGAAGTGTTTGTGCAGACATGAGCGTTCCCTTCTTTGGTGAACGGTTGGTATGGCAGGGTCAGGGTGTCGGGGGTTCGCCGCCGGGGTCGCCGCCGGGGTCGCTCCCCGAGCTCTCGACGACCGTGACAGCCTCTGGATCCAGGACAAAGGTCACGTTGCCCACGGTGGTATCTTCGGTGATCACCTGACCGGCCAGGGTCAGGGTCCCAGCCACCGTGATGCTCCTGGGGCCGGCCGCCGAGATGCAGCTCTGGGCGGCGAGGGTCAGATCGGAGACGATGGCGTCGGCCGTGACGAACCAGACGGAGTCACTGTCGAAGACCAGGTTGATCACGCCGGTGTTGTCGCCGCGCAGGACGGTCCCCGTCCACTCGGAGCTGGTGAAGGTGGCGTTGAGCGTGTTGGAGCCGGTGCCCAGGTTGGGGTCGTCGCTGGCCACGGCCTCCACTCCCAGATAGAAATCTCCGGCAAGCTCACAGGTCTCCCCGGTGACGCCGGTCAGATCCCACAGGGTGATGCTGTTCTCCTCGGTGAAGAACACGTTCCCGCTCCCGCCTCCCTCGACGGAGATGAGCAGGTTGTCCGCCGGGGTCTGCCCCTCGGCCAGGGCCGAGGCGTCCAGGGTGCCGTACTGCTGATAGTTCTCGTTGACCAGCCTGGAGCGGTTGACGTAGACCGGGGTCGAGGAGTTCTCGATGTAGATGACGGCGAACTTGTTGCCGCCCGAGTAGCCGGGGGTCAGGGACTTGTCCATGAACCACCAGGTGAGCGACTCCTCGATGAAGTTGGGGTCATTGGCCTTGTCTAGGAAGATGTTCAGTTGATTGGAGTCCATGGCGGTCTCAGCCATGGAGTCAGCCCAGTCCGCGGGATCGGCGACGTCATAGACCGCCTTCATGTCCACGTCGTCGTAATAGGCCGAGACACGGCTGTACTCCACGGTTATCCCCGTCTCCGAAGCTGCGGCGTTCCCGCCGGAGCGGGTCTTGATCCCCATCACGCCGAAGATATCGCTGTTGTACGCATAGATATATCCGCCGGAGGCGGAGACCAGCCCGGCGTCCAGCGATGAACACACCGTGCTGTTGTACAGATACACCCAGCTCTCGTTGGAGCCGATGGAGTACACTCCTCCGCTGCGAAGACCATAGGCCCTGGTGCTCACCTGGTTGGCCAGGATGACCCCTCCGCCGCTGTCCGTCGCCAGGGTCGTACCGGCCTCGTCGCCTGTCACGATGACCGTCACGTCGTCGTCATGCGTGTTGAAGGTCCCCTCCATCTCGTCGTCGGTGTTGCGGGTCATGGAGCCCAGGTTGCGCGCCGGGCGCTGCGTGGCCGTCAGACTGGACACATCCCGGTTGAAGGATCCGTCGGCGCCCACGATGCCCGTGCTCCCGGTGTTGATCAGGATCTGCCCGCCCGTGGAGACATAGGGGCCGTGACCGCCGCTGGAGCAGGAGAACACGTCGCCACCGTCTATCTCCAGCACACCGGAGGCCAACGAATAGATGGAATTAACGGTTCCCGGGATCCGGGGATTGACGAGCCGCACATAGGCAGTGTTCTCGTTGAGGGTGTTGGTCGCCGGCGTGGATGCGTCGCCACCGTCCACGTGGATGGCCGACCCCATGCCAAAGAAGTTGCCCGCCTCGGAGGGCCCCTGGCTCCCCGTGTGGACGTCGGCCGTGATGTTCGTGATGGTGATGTCGGCCCCCCTCTGGGCGAAGAGCGCGGCGGTGTTCACGTAGCTGTTGTCCACGGTCACGAGGCCGAAGTCATTGAGGTCGGGTTCACCCTCGGTGACCTCCTTGTAGAGGAAGGTGGAGTAGAGCGCCACGATCCCGCCCGCGCCAGGTCCGGAGGTTATCTCCTCATAGTAGTTGTACAGCCGGATCAGGTCGTAGTCCTGGCCGAAGACCAGCCCCTCGGCGCCATACACACCGTTGATCACCTCGGCCTTGCTGTAGTACTCGACGGCGTCGGTCTTTTGAGAGTGATACACCATCCGGTACAGTGTTCCACCCGCCGCGTAGTAGACGCCGGTGGAGATCCCCATGGTATTCTCGTACTTGGAGGTCGTCCCGGAGTTGACGCCGCAGTAGTCGCTCACGTCCTCGGGGAGCTCCGCGCCGTCGGCCACGGCCTCCTCGAGCACAGCGGGCGCCGTGTAGCTGTTCTGGTTGTTGTCGTTGTTCTCCGTGCGCGTGTCCTCGGGATCCACCTCGAATGTCACCGTGACCGAAGACGACCCCTGGGAGAAGGTGTAGAGGATGGTGGTCTCGTTGAGCTTTGGGGCGCCGGCCAGAAAATCGTAGGGCTGGCCGTCCACGGTCACGCTGGAGATCTTGTAGCCGATGTTCGCGTAGATGAAGACCTCGGTGGAGTAGCTCCCGTCAAGCATGGCGGCGGGCAGGAGATACACCCCGTTGGGCTGGACATAGCCTTCTTCGCCGCTCGACATGGAGAAGGCATTGTAGTTGCCGTCGGTCAGATAGGCGGTCGTCTTCCCGCCAGCGGTCACATACGTGTCGGCCGGGCTACCCTCCTCGACATAGAAGGTTCCGCCCTGGCAGCTCACCAGGGCGCTGTCGGCGATGGTCTCGAGCTCCTTGGGGAAAACCCAGCCCGCGGTGTCGTTGAAGTCATATATGGCGCGGTCGCTGATGGTCTTGAGGCTCGTGGGGAGGAGGAGGTAGTTGGCGCTCACCTTGTTGTTGGCCAGCGCGTTGTCCGCGCCGTTGCCCAGGATGGATACGGGATAGCCTCCGAGCTTCGCGGGGATCATGACCACGGATCGGGTCTTCTCCGTCCCGTCCCCCCACAGGAGCGTGGCCTGCCCGCCAGAGACCGAGTAAACCCAGTGTCCCTCCTCCTGGTTGGCAAGTTTGTTGGTGTTGTTGGTCACGTCGTCGTCTTTTGACGAGGCGCATGCGGTCGTGGCGAAGCTCAGGATTGCCGTCAACAACATGCCCGTCCACAGTGATGCCTTCATTTTCGCCTCCTTGAAAACCAGGACCGGTATTCTCGTGGGCCCGATGACATGGCCTCCTGGTTCACCCCCCCCTTTAGAGTGCACTCCTATATACCGGGTTTACAGCTTTCTGAAGCGCCCTCCTGATCTAACACAATTCAAACATTTCTCGAGGATCAGGTGCCGATGTGACGGGGGATGGTGTAGGCCATGGGCAGATGGCTGATGCCGTTGACGCACACCACGGGAGAGGTGGGCTTGAAGCCCAGGGCGCGGTAGGCCGCCGTGGCGTTGAGGGCGGCGTTGACCGTCATGGTCTCGATGTGTTTGTGGCGCGTCTTGCAGAGCTCCACGGCCCGCAGGAACAGCGCCCTGGCGATGCCGCGCCGCTGGTGGGTCTCGGCCACGAAGAGCAGGCTCACGTGGTTCTCACAACGGATCTCCACCACGCCCACGAGGCGGCGCCCCTCCCGGGCCACCACCATGACGTTGCCCTCGCCCAGCCGGGCCTTCATGGCCTTGACGTTGACGACGCGCTTGAACTCCTCGATCCCCTCGGGGGAGAGCCCCGGCGCGACGGCGGCCTCGAAGACCGCCAGCACGAGCTTCACGGCCCGGGCAACGTGCCCGGATTCCATGGGCTCGATGTCTATGGTGTCCAGATCTCCGGTGTTCACCGGGGTTGCCCTTCGTGCGCTCATTGATTCGTCTTCCACACGTCGACCCCGAACCGGTCCTTGAGCCGGTAGCAGGCGCCGTCCACGAAGGCCTCGCCGGTCTTGCGCTCGTTGCAGAACACGAAGAGGTCCTCCTTGCTGTGCTTTCCGGGCTGCTTGAGGAACCGGCACAGCAGATCGTTGGGTCTGTTCTTCCTGTTGTGCTCGCAGCTGGCCGCATAGATGGCCTTGATGGGCGCGTAGGGGCCCTTGAGGGCCAGCAGCTGCTTCTTGTCGGGGCGCGGGCCCTTCTTGCCCCGGGGCCAGGAGATGACCGCCCTGGTGAGCACGAAGCTCTCCATGAGGGGGGGCTTGGAGAAGAACTTGCTGGTGTCCAGCTCGAAGAGCGCCACCCGGGAGGTGAAGGGGGGCAGATCCAGGGTCAGGACCGAGGTAATACCGCCCTTGGCGTCCCGGCTCGTGACGGTACACTGGCGGGTCTTGCGGTCCACGGGATAGCAGACGCGGTGGCTGCGGACCCTGCCCTTCAGGGCTTCACCCTTCTTGAGCCCGTAGCTCATGGTGAGCTCCACCCGCGTGGCCACGGCGGCGTCGTTGACCAGCCGGACCTTGACCTGGGCATACCGGTCGGCCTTGGGTTTCTTGGGATACCAGGTCTTTGCCTCCAGCTGCTTGAGGGGCAGATAGTATCCCAGGGGGATGGCCTTCTCCATCTTGGTTATGGCCGCCGCCTTGAGCTTGGTCACCTCGTCCGCGAAACTGGAAGTGGCGTGCTTGACAAAGATCTTCCCGAACCACACCTGATCCTCGGCGGCCATGGGATGCC
The DNA here is from genome assembly GCA_003249585.1 of Deltaproteobacteria bacterium. Classification (GTDB taxonomy): domain Bacteria; phylum Myxococcota_A; class Polyangia; order HGW-17; family HGW-17; genus SZUA-580. The sequence goes on along the minus strand of QKIM01000647.1, from coordinate 8,795 downwards.
CCTTGCCCAGGGAGTGCCAGGCCGCGACCTCCATGACCTCGCCCTCGTCCCAGCAGTAGAAGACATCCCGGGAGCAGGCCCCGCCGAGGTGCCGCCGGGCCGCCGTCAGATCCTCGGGCCCGCCCTTGCCCTGCAGCTCCATGAAGGCGACACGGTCGCAGGAGTAGAGGTGCGAGCCCATCTCGCAGGCCAGGGTGTAATAGTGGCGCTTTTGGGCCGGCGTCATGGAGCTCACGTCGGTGCGGACATACTGCGAAAGCGCCTTGCAGCTCTCCGTGTATTTCTTCGTGCAGGCGGCGACACGAGCCTCGATCACCCTCTTGAAGAGCTTCTTGTCGGTGTAGCGCTTACCTTCGTGGCGCTTGGCCCACCGCTCGCAGGCGCCGGCCTTCTTGAGCACGAAGCAGCCCTTCTCGTCGGCGAAGTCCTGCTCCTGGGCCTTTTGAGCCGGGGAGTTCTGCAGGTCCTTGCGGGCCTGATCCATGCGTTTTTTCGCGTCGTCGTACCGGGGCTTGCGGGCCACCTGCATGCTGTGCCGATACCGGCTGCTCGTCTTGCGGTGTTTGCGGTGCTGCGCGGACCGTTCTCGACGGGACCTGTCCTCTTTGCGGCGGGCGAAGAGGAAGATGGGGATGGCCACCGCCGCGATGGCGATGATGGTGATCCACGCCTTGGCCTCGCTTCCCCCCTGTGCGGGGACAGGAGGTCCTGAGACGGATTTCGGTGTGGAGCGTTGGAGCTCCTCGTGTGCGGGCTCGGGAGTTGGCGGCGCGGCGGGCGGCGGCGCCACGGGGGGCGGCGCGGGCTGGGCCTTCTGGTGCTTTCGATTCTTCCCCGAAGGTGGCGGGGCGCTGTCCTCTCCCGTCAGGGAGGCGCCGCACCACTCGCAGGTCGGGCGGCGGCTGTCCGTGGATTTTGTGCAGCTCGGACAGGTCACGTCGTGGTCGTCGGTGACGAAGGAGGGAGAGGCAAACCCCTGGAACGCATCCCTGGATTCTCCACCGCCACCGGGTCCCCCTACGGGCTCGTTGCAGTACCAGCAGTTGGGATCATCTCCAAAAAGGATTTTTCCACACTTGGCGCATTTCTTGTCCATCTGAGAAACTCCTGGGCGCAGCATACCCCGACGCCCTGCCCACTATGCCACAGATGCCCCCCGTATTCCAGTCCAACCCGGGAGAAGGAAGTCCATGGCACGCTGAACACCTCGTGGCAGACAGCGCGAATGTCCTGGCGACGCAAACGCCCGGTCGACTTCAGGTTCATTTCCGAAGGGCGCTGCGCCTGGGGAAGCCTTTGGGAACATACTCCTGGACAAAGGCCCCCTCGTGGATGGGCCTGCCCGCGCGCGCCTTGTCGACGATCCCCTTCAGATCCTTATAGATGGCGTCGAAGTCCTCGTGGACATCGTTGGCCCACTTGCCCACGGCCCGCCCCGTGTCCCCCACCCGTACGAAGATGACGGGACGGGCTTCATCGGGAACACCGGGGCGATGGCGGGTCCTCAGGGTGAAAAACCGTCGGGCGTTGATCAGGCGCAAGAGCGCGTCACGGGTCTTCTTGTCCACAGACACGGCGTAGCGCTGTTCCCACAGCCCCGGTCGCCCCTTCTTCTTCGACGGGGCGATGACCCGGCATTCCCCTTTCCCGTCGCTGTTGATCCACAGATCCCGTCCCCCGAAGAGGGGCTGCACGTCCAAAAGGACCACCTGCCCCAGGGTGGCCACCTTCGCAGGTGGGTGCACGCCTCGCCCCATGGGGGACATCGGTGTGCTCTGGACTCCCGCCGTGGAAGGCGTGGTGGCGGGCAGTTCCGGGGCGCCTTTGTCACTGGATTTGCCGCAGGCGCACACCCAAAAGGCGGCGAGGGTCATCAGGGTCGTCAGGGTCTTCATGGGTATCTCCTCTCCCGTGGCTCAATGCCCCAGGGCGACGGCCTCCAGCAGGTCGTCGCAGGGGCCCATGAGCCTGGACCAGTCGTAGGGCGCGGCCAAAGAAACATACTGCCCGCGCGCGGGCGGGCTGGTCAAAAGGGCGGCCAGCTTGTCGGCAAGCTGCGCGCGGTCGTCGTAGAAGAGCTCCGGGTGCTCGTCGGGGTGGTACAGCTCGGGGTAGGCGAGGGCCCGGGGCAGAAGAGGCCGGCACCCGCACCACACGGCCTCCATGATGCTGATCCCAAAGAAGTCGTGGCGGGAGGTGACCGGGAGCACCAGGCCGCTGTGGAGCCAGCCCGCATAGGCGCGCCGGTCCAGCATGCCCGTGACGGTGACGCGGTCCCCCAGGCGGGCGATGAGGTCGCACACGGGCCGCTCGGTGAGGGGGGTCACCTCGGTGAGGAGCGCGAGATGGAAGGGGACGCCGGCCTGGGCCAGCTCCACGAGGATCTCCAGGAGGGTGGCGGGGTCCTTGTCGTGCTCCAGGCGGTGGTTCCACAGGACCAGGGGCGCACCACGGTCGTGGGGGCCGTCGTGGTCGCCCAGGCGGGCCAGATCCATGCCGATGGGCAGGACCCGGCTTTTGGCGCGCAGGGCCTCCACGGTGCCCCGGTGGCGATCGTCGGGCATTTTTCGAAGGAGGTCCGCCATGCCGTCCAAAAAGGAGTCGCGGTTCCACGCGGAGTTGAAGAGCACGAAATCGGCGGCCAGGGCGCTCTGATAGTTGATGAAGGCGTAGTGCACCTCGCGGCCCCGGGCCAGATCCTCGCTGCCCTCCTGCCATGGATAGGCCACCTGGTTCTCGTGGAAGTATATCCCCACGGGGACGTCGGCGGGGATGGACCGCCTGGTCAGGGCCAGAAAACCCGCCAGATCGAGCATGTCCGAGACGATGATGCAGTCGGGGGGCTCGGGGAGCTCCTCGTAGGCGCGGGCCATGGTGTACGCCGCCCCGTGCATGCGCCATTTCCAGAACCGGCCCCGCTGGGAGAGGATCGTGAAGCGGTGCCTCGAGCGCTCCGACAGCTCGTTGAGCCAGGTGGCGTGGGAGCCGGAGAAGAAGGGCTCGACGAAGCAGATGTGCATCAGCCCGGTTCCTTTGCCAGACGCGGCCTGCCCGTGTCCGTGCAGCGGATCCCCTCGAGGGTCAGGAGATGCACCTTGCGGTCCATGCCCGAGGAGTATCCGGTGAGGGAGCCGTCTGAGCCGATGACGCGGTGGCAGGGGACCAGGATGGAGATGGGGTTTCTCCCGTTGGCCTGGGCCACGGCGCGGACGGCGCGGGGATTCCCCAGGGCCCGGGCCTCGTCGGCGTAGCTGCGGATCTCGCCGAAGGGGATGGTGCCCAGATATTCCCACACGCGCTTTTGGAAGGGCGTCCCCACAAACCTCAGGGGGACGGTCATGGGCAGGTTCTGGCCTTTGAAATACGCCTCGAGCCAGCGCCGGGCGAGGTCGATCCCGGCGTCGGACCGGGCGGCCAGGGGCACGCCCAGCGCCCCTGCGAGCTTCTCCAGCCGCCCTGGGCTTCGCGCGGTATCCCAGAAGTCGCACATCACCAGCTCCCCCGAGACAGCGCCCAGGATCAGGGGGCCCAAAGGAGAGTCCTCGAGCGCCACAGACAGCGCGGTGCCGCCGGCAGCTCTCGGGGCGGGGATCAGGGGGGCCAGGGTGGCCCGGGCACGGCTGAGGCTCTCGTGGGACGAACGCATGGGACCTCCTCAAAAGGGGAATAATCCCTCTTATACACCAAATTGTCCGCTGTGAGGTGTGGAGTTTGGTGTGGTTTTGATCTATAAATGCCCGAGAGAACACCCGAGGAGGTCTTGCATGCAGTGTCCCTATCACGAGATGGAAATGGTCAAGGAAATCTATGAAGCCCAGATCGAGATCGACAAGTGTCCCACCTGCCGGGGCATCTGGCTCGATCCCGGCGAACTGGAATCCATCCAGAAGACCCAGGAGATTGACTACTCCGACAAGCTCAAGGCCGGCGTCAACAAGGACGCCATGCAGTACAACCGGGACCGGCAGCTCGAGGCCGAGCCGATCAACTGCCCCTCCTGCGCCACCCTCATGGAGAAGCACGAACACAATCACAACTCCCTCATCGTCATCGACTTCTGCCCCTCCTGCAAGGGCATCTGGCTCGACGAGGGGGAGCTCGAGGCCCTGGAGCTCTACTATGAGCGCGAGTCCCTCAACCACCCGGACATGACGCGCCTGCAGCTGCTCATGGCAGGGTTCATGCACCTTTATCACCGCGTCTGACGGCCCAGCGTCCTCCCACAGCAGTTAAAACGAGGTGTCCATGCATCTGCGCGTCCTGATCCTCGCCGCCCTCGTCTCCTGGGCCTGCGGCTGCACCAGCGCTGCGCCCTCGACCCCGCCACCCCCGACCGCGACCCGGGACGCAACGTCCCCGGGCCCAGGAGCCCCCGAGACGAAGCCCGCCGCGGTCACCGTGCTCTCGGGCGCGACCCTCATCGACGGCGCGGGGGGACCCGCCGTCAAAGACGCCGTGGTCATCCTCAAGGGAGACCGCATCACCTACGCGGGCCCAAGGGCGAACGCGCCGGCCATCCCCTCGGGCCCCGGCGTCCGGCGCCTTGAACTCGCGGGCCGCTTCCTCACCCCGGGCCTCATCGACGCCCACGTGCACTTCTTCCAGTCGGGAGGCATCTTCACCCGGCCGGACATCCTCGACCTTCGCGCTCTGCGGCCCTACTCCCGGGAGTACGCCCTCATCAGGGAGCGGCTCGACTCCACCCTGCGACGCACCCTGGCCGCCGGCGTCACGGCCGAGGTGGACGCAGGGGGGCCCATGTGGAACTTCGCCGTCCGCACCCGGACCCGCAAGGCCCTGGGCCCGCGGATCGCCGTGGCCGGCCCCCTGGTGTCCACCGTGGCGCGTCCGCAGTTCGACCCCATGGACCTGCCCATCCGCAAGGTCGCCACCCCCGACGAGGCCGAGGCCGAGGTGCGCCGCCAACTGGCCAGCCACCCCGATCTCATCAAGGTCTGGTACATCGTCGACCCCAGGACCGGCATCGAGCCCCCCCTGCCCATCCTCAGGAGGGTCATCGAGGTGAGCCACAAGGCCGGCGTGCGAGTCATGGTCCACGCCACGCAGCTGGAGGCCGCCCGTAAGGCCGTCGAGCTGGGGACCGACCTCCTGGCCCACAGCGTCGACGACGCTCCCGTGGACCCGGCCTTCGTGGCGCTGTTGAAGAAACGCGGCACCATCCTCATCCCCACCCTCGTCGTCTACGCGGGCTACGGCAACATCCTGGGGCTCACGCCGCGCCCCACCATGATGGATCGGAAATACGGAGAGCCCGCCATCCTGGCCGAGTGGCGCGAGCTGGCCTCCATCACCGGCGGCGTCTCGGCCACATCCCGCCGCCGCATCGCCGCCTTCAAGACCAGGGCGCCCATCATGGCGGCCAACCTCATGGCCTTGGTCCGGGGCGGCGTCCGCATCGCCGCCGGGACCGACGCGGGGAACATGGGCACCCTCCACGGGACCTCCCTGCACGAGGAGCTGCGGCTCATGGTGGCGGCGGGCATGACCCCCGCCGAGGTCATCGTCTCGGCCACGGCCAACGCGGCCCTGGTCTTCTCGGCAAAGCCCGCCTTCGGCACCATCACCGCGGGCAGGCTGGCCGACATGCTGGTCCTGACCGCCGATCCCCTGAAGGACATCGGGGCCCTGGCGCACCCCGAGCGCATCATCCTGGGCGGACGGGTCATGACCCCGGCCCAGATCCAGCAGCCCAACCCCGAGTGGGCGGCCCAGGCCCAGCTCGACGCCTACAACGCCCGCGACCTCGAGGCCTTCCTGGCCCTCTACGACCCCGACGTGGAGATCCGGGACCTCCCCACGGGGAAACTGCTCATGAAGGGGCGGTCAGCCATGCGCAGACGCTACGGCGCCCTGTTCAAAAACACGCCGAAGCTCCACTGCCGCCTGGTGTCCCGCATGGTGAGCGGCGCCTTCGTGACGGACAGCGAGCTGGTGACGGGCATGCAAAAGCCCGAGGTGCGGGCCACGGCCATCTATCGCGTGGAGAAGGGGCTCATCCGGAACGTGTGGTTCGTCCGGCACTGATCCTTCGACCGGTCAGATGTTGGGATCCTTGGCGCCGGAGGCGGTGCGTCGCCGGTACTGATCCGCCTGGGTGGGCGAGAGGGGGGAGAACAGATCGATCACGGTCACCTTGCCGTTTTCCAGCGTGAACTCAACACCCCGGTCGAGGAAATAGTACTCCCCGTCGTACCCGCGGGCCGGACGGAAGTGATAGGGACCCAGATGCTGGAGGATGGGTCTTCCCTTGGCGTGAAAGGCGGGCAGCCCTTCCACGGTGAAGGTCTGCCCGGAGACCTTGAAACCCGCGTAGGTGGTGAGGATGGCGTAGACCAGCCGGTCGTTCTTGAAGAAGGCCTTGTACAGGGGGATGAGATGCTTCTTGTTCTGGGTGTCGAACTGAAGAGACTCGTCGAAGCCCGCGAAGAAGACCAGCTCGTCCTCGGGGGTGTATCCCATGCTCTTGTAGTTGGTGTGCTCCTGGGAAAAGGTGCGGTGGGTTCCCGAGACGCCGATGAGAGCCTGCACCTCCTTGCGGGTCATCCCCAGCTCCAGCATCCCGACGCTCTGCCCCGGGACGAGGGTTCCGGTCTCCTTGCCCGGCAGGGGGGGACGGTCCATGGCGCGCGCGCTGCCTGTGAACTGCCGCCGTGGAAGCCGGGGCACGGGGTCCTCGGTCGCCACGGGCCGCGTACATCCCATGAGGGCGATGAGCATGATGGAGAAGAGACGTTCTCTGGTCACGGACATGGTCTTCCTCGGGGTGCCGAAGGCACCTCCCTGGCCTCAGACGATGTTCAGGGCGCTTTCTTCAAGGGGACGGCCGTCACCTTCGCTGTGGGATCGGGGTTGAACACCCAGCCCGTGAAGAGGTCGAGGCCCGTCGCCTTGTCGCGGATGAAGAAATAGAAGGGCCGATCGAAACGCACCTCGGGCACGGGACGGTACTTGGCGCCCACGGACATGGTCAGGGCCGTGGCCGCCGCGGCCTCGGTCCCCTCCTCGTCCACGCGGATGTAGGTGTCATGGAACACCTCGGAGAGGAAGATCCCCGCGGGCAGCCTGGTGATCCCTCGGAAGTTCGCGTCCCTGGCGCTGAAGGCCGTGGACATGCCCAGCTTCCTGATGATCTCCCCGAGGGTGTATGCGTTCGTCAGGGCGAACCTCGGGAGGAGCAGCCGGATCTCTTCGGACTTCGCGCCGGCGATGAGGGTCTCCAGGTTCTTCTCCGCGGGCATCTGCAGGGCGCCCCTGGGCGGACGCCACGCGTAGAAGACGAACCGCCCGCCCCTGTAGGAGAGCCCGACCAGCGCCTCTCCACGTGCGCCGTGGGCCACCTGGAAGTGGTTCTTCTGCCACATGGTCTGGACCATGACCTGATATCCCGGCGCCGGGAAGAAGGGCTGCGGGCGGGTGGAACGTTTCTTGAAAGTGAGGCGCCACTTGGCCAGGAACCACACGGCGTTGGTCAACACCGCCCGGGTCAACGGGCCGAGGGCACCCGCCGGGATGAGCTGCTTGATGCGGTCGTTGGTCTTCTTCGCCACCCACCCGTTGATGCGCCGGGTGACCGCGGGCGCTCCCGTGATGAAGTCCACCCTGTTGGGAGCGGCCCCGAACCAGCGCGCGGTGCTGGTGAGGTAGCCGGGCTCGATGGGCATGGACTGCTCCAGCCACAGGGCGTTGGCGATCTTGAGTTTCACCATGGAGACCTTCTCCAGGTCCCGCTGCAGGGCCCCCAGAGCCTGGAAGCAGTCGGGGGCCTTCAGAACCACAGGGATGAAGGTGCGGAATTCCGTCTCGGTCCTGCCCCGGGCCCCGGGCCAGGCCAGGGCGAAGGCCGAGGCGATGGACCAGGGGCTGATGACGGGACCGCGGGTGCTCGCCAGCTCTTCGGCACTCTTTCCCGTCAGGGCCTTGGCGAAGACCACCCCGAGAACCTTGCTCCCCATGGTGTTGATGGCCTTGGCGACGGCCCACAGCCGTGCCTCGGGCACCTTGAGTGCCTCTCTGGAGGGCGGCGTCTTTTGAGGCTTCGCGGCCGGGTCGTGGGCGGTCATGACCGGGCCCTTGGGGTCGGCGACCTTTTTGGCGGGAGCTGCCTCGGATCCCGATGTGCCACCCCTGCACGAGACGAGGGCGAGAAGAAGAACGGTGACGGTGGACAGGCGGCGCATGCCAGACCTCCTTGGGTGATCTACCTCGGGCGCGACCCCGGACATGGTCACAGGGTACGTCTTTTCACGGGAAAGTTGTACCGAAATATAACCTTACAGATATTCCACGGCGTGTCAGATAAGCAGGGATGATAAAGCGACGATTCCTTCGGTCCATCAACCACCTGCTCGATACTTTACTCAGGAAGGGACTCCTGCCCGATGAAGAACGACATCGAGGTCATGAGCCTCGCGTCCTTCATGCAGACGCTCCGACAGGACTATTTCATGGCCGGGTTCAGGACCCAGCCCGTGAAGAGGTCGAGGCCGGTCTTCGTGTCGCGGATGAAGAAATAGAAGGGCCGGTTGAACTTCACCTCGGGCACCGGCCGGGGGGCCATGCCGCTCTTCTCCATGAGGATGGCGGTGGCGGCGGCGGCCTCGGTCCCCTTTTCATCCACCTTCACGAACACCTCGTGGATCACCTGGGAGATCTTGATCCCCGGTTTGGCCGTGGTGATCCTGGAGAAATCCGCCAGGTTGGAGAAGGTCAGGGGCATCCACCGGGAGATCATCTTCCCCGGCATCTCCTTGTGCCTGAGGGTGAACTTGGGCAGG
>QKIM01000497.1 GCA_003249585.1 Deltaproteobacteria bacterium | reverse complement strand
CTTCTCCTCATTCCCCCACCACATCACCCTGGCGTCCCATCTGGTGGAAGACGTGGAGAAGATCAAATCCTTCTCCGACCGGGCCGTGGAGGGGGACGTGGACTTCGGGCCCCTGGAGAAGGTGACCGGACACATCAACTCTCCCGCGGTCTGTTTCCACCTCTACCAGGCCCTGGAGGGGCGTACCCTGGACGGCGTCGAGTGCCGCACCGCCGTGGGCCCGTGCTTTCGGTACGAGTCGTCCAATATGGCGACCCTGGAGCGGCTGTGGGACTTCACCATGCGGGAGATCATCTTCGTCGGCCCCTCGGCCGAGGTGGATGTCCTGAGGCAGAGCGCCATGGGCCCCGTCATGGAGCTGGTGGAGAAGCTCGGTCTCAAGTCCCACATCGAGACGGCCTCGGATCCCTTCTTCGTGAGCAACTACGCCGGGCAGACCTTCTATCAACTCTCCCACAAGACCAAGTACGAGCTGCGCCTCTACCTGCCCCAGAAGGAAGACGCCTCCCTGGCCGCCGCCTCCTTCAACTGGCACCAGACCTTCTTCGGCGCCAAGTTCCACATCACCGCGCACGGTGAAGAGGCCGGGACGGGCTGCGTCGCCTTCGGCGTGGAGCGATGGGTCTACGCCTTCATCTCCCAGTACGGCCTGGATGTCTCCAAGTGGCCCCCTTATCTTCTTGAAAATTGGTAGCTATTCCCTATTGTCGGGATCCTCTTCAGTCCAGATGCGGATGGTGGCGTCGATCTTGTCCTTGAGGGCGATGCCCCGTGTGACCGCGTTCATGACCTTGGGATAGGAGAGCACCTTCATGACCCGCGGGTCGTTGACAACCTGCAGGGCGGTCATGAGGATCCGTGATTTTATCTGGGCGAAGTCCATTTCGAGCATGTGTACCTCCGAGAGGTCACTTTAGAGAAGATAGCTGACTTGTCAAGCGTGCAGGTCGTGGTGCGGGGGCGGTCGTGGTCTGCCCGCGTGAACGGGGCCGGTCGTGAACCAGGCGCGCCGGCGCATATTTTCCGCTCGCAGGGGAAATAAATGGTATGTTCCCCGGGTTCGAAAGGGGGGAGGGCGCTTGTCGCCCGGGATGACATCACCCCCAGCCATGTGGAGGTTATCGTGTTCGGTTGGAAGAAGGATAAATCTGACGAATTCATGAAGCTGGCATCGCCGGTCATGGACTCGCTGTATGGGACGGCCCTCAAGTTGACCCGCGAGGAGGAGGCCGCGAGAGATCTGGTGCAGGACGCCTATCTCAAGGCCTTCAAGTATTTCGATACCTTCGAGCGTGGGACCAACTTCAAGGCCTGGATGTTCCGCATCATGACCAGGCTGTTCTACGATGCGTACCGGGCCAAGCGCCGACGGGACTCCACCTTCCTCCCCCTGGAAGAGGAGCGGGCCCCGGGCGACGCCAAGGATGCCACGGCCGGGGAGCGGCTGCTCCTGTCCAAGGAGCTCGAGTCGGCGCTCAACGAGCTGCCGCCGGACTTCAAGCTGCCCCTGGTCCTGTGCGACATCCAGGAGTTCAGTTACCAGGAGATCGCCGACGTGATGGAGGTACCCATCGGGACGGTCATGAGTCGACTCTACAGGGCCCGCAAGCGGCTCAGGGAGATCATCGTGGCCCAGGATCAGATCAGGTACCCGGGAAAGACGAACAAGGGAGGGGTGGTCATCCCCCTCTAGGAGTGTGTCATGGACTGCAGAGAAACAGAAAAACTCTTGTCACTTTACCTCGACGGTGAATTCTCCGACGCGGAGCAGATCGAGATCGACGAACACCTCTCCGGGTGTCAGCGATGTCAGACGATCCTCGAGGAGGAGCGGGCCCTCAAGGAGGCGATACGCTCCATCCGCCTGCAGCGGACTCCCCCGGATCTCCGCGCCGCCATCGAGCGCTCCATCGTCGGGGAGCGTCGGGTCATCGCGTTTCGGAACGTGCTCTCCTTCGCCGCCGGTTTCGGCGTGGTCGCCCTGGCCGTCGTCTCCACCGCGATCATCACCCGGACCATGACCACCCGCTCTTCAAAGGGCGGGGAGCTCTGTGTCGCCCAGAACCAGCCAGCCCCCGCCAGGAAGCGTCTGGCCGCGGCGCCGGAGAAGGGATACGCCCTGCATCGTGGGGCAGTGGTCCCCGTAGCCCTGAACAATTCCGCCGCGCCCGCCGCGTCCGAGGGGTTCCAGCCTGTCCGCAAGCGCGGCGCACGATCCGGCGCCGTCGCGGGAAGGGTCAGCCTCTCCCCGAGGATGGTGGAGAACCTCGTGGCCGACTACCTGCGGCCCCTCCCCGTGGAGTTCACCGCGAAGGATCCGGGCTCCGCCGCCCAGTGGTACCAGGGGAAGACGGGGCTCTACGCCCCTCCGCCCCGGTTCTCCGTGCACGGCGGCCGGATGATGGGCGGCCGCATGAGCCGGTTCAACGGCGGTGACGCCGTCCAGCTGCTCTACAGTGTCAAGGGCCGGCGCGTCACGCTCTTCATGTTCAACCCCAAGATGATGCCCGGGATCACCAAGGTGAAGAGCACGGGATCGCTCTCGCCCCGGGAAGCCGGCGAGATCATCATGAGCACCCCCGGCGGCCGGGTCGTGGCGCTCTTCGCCTACAAGGGCATCGGCTACTCCCTCATCTCCGACCAGGACGAGAAGACCATGCGCGCCCTGGTGCAGACCATCATCAGTCAGAAATAGCCTCTACCGCCCTTTTCAGCCTCCCCCGTCTCTTTCTCGATTTTTCTCCCCCTCATGATTTTTTTCACAGCCCCTCCTTGACTTGGGGGGTGTGGTGCTTAACTTGCTGGCAGACGCGGACAGCTCACCTGTCCATTGAATAATATATAGTATTATTATAGAGTTGTGATTGCGACTCTGGTGAGTGCAACCTGGAGGTTTAAAATGGGAAAAATCATCGGTATCGACTTGGGAACGACCAATTCATGTGTCTCCATCATGGAAGGGAAGGAGCCCCGGGTGATCCCCAACTCTGAAGGGAATCGCACGACCCCTTCTGTCGTCGCCTTCGACAACAAGGGTGAGGTCCTCGTGGGCAAGATCGCCAAGAACCAGGCCATCACCAACCCCGAGAACACCGTCTATTCCATTAAACGGTTCATGGGCATGCGCTACTCCGAGGCCGGCGGCGAGATCGCCAAGGTACCCTACAAGGTCAAGGGGACCTCGGGTGACGACTGCCGTATCCTGGCCCAGAGCAAGGAGTACGCACCCCCGGAGATCTCGGCCCGCGTCCTCATGAAGCTCAAGACCGCCGCCGAGGAGTATCTGGGCGAGACGGTCACCGAGGCGGTCATTACCGTCCCCGCCTACTTCAACGACAGCCAGCGGCAGGCCACCAAGGACGCCGGTCGCATCGCCGGGCTCGACGTCAAGCGTATCGTCAACGAGCCCACTGCCGCGGCCCTCGCCTACGGTCTGGACAAGGGCAAGGATCAGTTGGTCGCCGTCTATGACTTCGGTGGCGGGACCTTCGACATCTCCATCCTCGAGATCGGCGAGAACGTCGTCGAGGTCATCTCCACCAACGGGGACACCCACCTCGGTGGTGACGACATCGACCGCGTGCTCATCCAGTGGCTCACCGACGAGTTCAAAAAGGACAGCGGCATCGACGTCTCCGGTGACGCCATGGTCCTCCAGCGGCTCAAGGATGCCGCCGAGAAAGCGAAGATCGAGCTCTCCTCCCGCATGGAGACCGAGATCAATCTGCCCTTCCTCACCATGGACGCCTCGGGCCCCAAACACTTCCAGATCAGCCTCATGCGCTCCAAGTTCGAGCAGCTCATCGAGAATCTGGTCAAGCGGACCATCGAGCCCTGCCGCAACGCCCTGAAAGACGCCAAGAAAGCCACGACCGACATCGACGAGGTCATCCTGGTGGGCGGCTCCACGCGTATCCCCATGGTGCAGGCCAGCGTCAAGGAGTTCTTCGGCAAGGAGCCCAACCGCACGGTCAACCCCGACGAGGTCGTGGCCATGGGGGCCGCCATCCAGGCGGGCGTTCTCTCAGGAGACGTGAAGGACATCCTCCTCCTGGACGTCACGCCCCTGAGCCTGGGCATCGAGACCCTCGGTGGCGTCATGACCGTCCTCATCGCCCGCAACACCACCATCCCGACCCGCAAGTCGGAGATCTTCTCCACGGCCTCGGACAGCCAGCCCTCTGTCGAGGTGCACGTGCTCCAGGGCGAGCGTCCCAAGGCGGCCAACAACCGCACGCTGGGCAAGTTCAACCTGGACGGCATCCCCCCGGCGCCCCGCGGTGTTCCGCAGATCGAGGTCATCTTCGACATCGACGCCAACGGCATCCTCAACGTGTCCGCCGTGGACAAGGCCACGGAGCGCAAGCAGCACATCACCATCACGGCCTCATCGGGCATCAATGAATCCGAGATCGACCGCATGGTGCGCGACGCCGAGGTTCACGCCTC
>QKIM01000511.1 GCA_003249585.1 Deltaproteobacteria bacterium | reverse complement strand
CGGTCAGTTCCGGCGTAGACGGGGAGGACATGCTCTTGAGGACCACGATGTCTTCGAGACCGTCACCGTCCATGTCAGCCACGCGGAGATCGACGGGGCTGGAGGCGGCGCTCAGATATGAGGTGGAGAAGGAGCCGTCCCCAAGGTTGCCGAAGATCTCCACCAGATCCTGGGTGTTGCAGATGACGGCGATATCGTCGTGTGCCGAGGTGCCGAAACCGCCGCGTCCGATGGCCACGGGACGGGTGCAGGTGGTCTGGTTGGCGGTGGAAAATCCGCCGGATCCATTGTTAGATAATATTTTCAATGTATTGGAATAAGGGATGAGGACCGCGATGTCCTCGAGACCGTCTGATGAGAATTGGCCCGTGACGGCACGTCCGGCATTGACGGAGCCTCCGAGGGACGTTCTGATCGGACTGCTCCAGGTGAGCGGGGCGGCGCCCGTCGCCCGGAAGACGGCCACCCGCTTCGCGGTGGATTCCACGACGGCCAGATCGGGCAGGCCGTCGGCGTTGAAGTCGGCGACCATGGGGGAGATGGGGGCTGTAAGTCCACTGGAGGACCAGGCCAGATCGTACCCGAGTCCGCGTTTCAGGTAGACATGGATGGCGTTGGCACTGACGAGGACGAGGTCGTTGATCTCATCACCGTCCAGATCGACGGCGAGGGCTTCCACGGGCGCACCACCGCAGTCGAGGTAGCCGGGCGTGTGGAGACAGAACTGCAGGGGATCAGCGACGCCGTCGCCGCAGCTTGCGGGTTTGCAGGTAGACCGGCATGCCCAGGGTGTGGTGTCGGAGTTGAGGGCTCCATCGTCACAGCTCTCCCCCAGGGAGGGATCCACGACGCCGTCACCACAATAATGCAGGCAATCGGCCGAGCAGGACAGATCATCGACGGTGTTGCCGTCATCGCAGGTCTCGACCCCCGCCTGGACGACACCGTCGCCGCAGGTCGCCACCGTGCACAGGTTGGTGCATCCGTCGGAGTCGACGGCGTTGCCATCGTCGCACTCTTCCGTGATCGGGTCGACGATTCCGTCACCACAGCCGGGAAGCGTGCAGGTCGAGCGGCAGACGGCCCCGGGTTCATCGGAGTTGAGACCGCCCTGATCGCACTCTTCCCCCGGATCGAGGATCCCGTCTCCGCATCCCGCCAGGAGACAGCCGGACCGGCAAGCGGCGCCGGGCAGATCGGAGTTGGCGTCGCCGTCGTCGCACTCCTCGGTGAGGGTGTCGGTGATGCCGTCGCCGCAGCGGGCGAAGGTGCAGTCGGTTCTGCAGTTGGCGTTGGGCAGATCGGAGTTGGCGTCGCCGTTGTCACAATGTTCCCCCAGGGCGCTCTCGAGGATGCCGTTGCCGCATCCTTCGGCGTCCGGCGAAGCGTCGGCGTCGGAGGCCGCGTCGGTGCCCGCGTCGGGGATGTAGTTGTGATCGAAGTCCGTTCTGCCGCAGGAGAAGGTTATGAGCAGACCAAGGAGGAGGGGAAGGGTTCGTTGTGACATGGGGGCTCCTGACAGCATGACATCACAGAAAACTGTACAAGAGATAGCACAAAAGGTGCGGCCCGTCCAAGGGTCAGCGGGGAAATTCGGGCGGGATGGCGAAAAGTTCCGTCCACTCGCCGGGGACGGGGGCGACGAAGGCGTGCCTGCCAAGGGCGCTGCTGTCCAGGTCGAGGGTGTGGGAGTGCAGGTAGAGGCGCTCGGCCGGGGACCCCTGGTACCACAGGTCTCCCAGCACGGGGAACCCAAGGTGGGACAGATGGACCCGGATCTGGTGCGTCCTGCCCGTGTGCAGCCGCAGGTGGACCAGCTGGTACGCGTCGTTGAGGGGGTGGCAGGAGAGCACCTCGGTCACGGCCGGCTTCCCCTCCTCGGAGACCATGTATCGGTCGGCGCTGTGGAGGGTCCTGCCGATGGGGAGATTGATGTTTCCCAGGGGCAGCTCCCCGGCGGGGACGATGGCCAGATAGGTCTTCCGGACCCTTTTCTCGGAGAAGTCCCGGGTGATGGACTTGGCGCCGTGGGGAGAGAGGGCGAAGAGCAGAATCCCCGTGGTGTGGGTGTCCAGCCGCTGGACCACGAGGACCTCCCGGCCGAGATGTTCGGCCAGGGCATGGGAGAGGGTCCCCCGATCGCCGTAGGGGGTCGGGGCCGAGGGCCACCGGTAGGGTTTGTTCACCGCAGCCATGTGCTTGTTGTGGTACAAAAGGCAGGCGTCCCAGTCGATGGGCGGCGGGGGCGGCGGCAGGTCATAGGGCGCCTTCACCTTGGCTCCGAGGGGGACAAAGCGAGAGGCGACCTTGACCCGGACGCCATTGACGAAGACGGCTCCGTTCTCGATGAGCCGCCTGGCCTTTCGGCGCGACACGGCTTCGGCGAGGAAGGTGTCCAGGCGCATCCCCGCCCGCTCCTTGTCCACGATGAGGGTGAAAAAATCGTCCCGCATATTCAGTTTCTCCGCTTCAGAGAGGACCAGGCGAGGAAGAAGGCCCTCAGGAAGAGGAGCCCGCAGCAGCCTGCGGCAAGGGTGAGGAGCTTCGCCCGCTGGGGCATGCCCCGATCCTCCTGGGACCAGGCGGCGTTGAGCATGGTCCAGCCGAGGATCCCGAAGAAGACCTCCTGCACCAGGTAATAGATCAGTTGAAACCCCTTCTCTGCCTCGGCCCATTTCAGCGAGATCTCGCCGTAGGAGAGTCGCTGCATCATGTTCCGCAGTTCGGCAGGGAGGGCGAAGGCGTTGATGGCCAGCTCGCGCATGGAGGCGAGGGCCAACGAGGAAGGATCGAGCCCGTATTTGATGGAGAAGCGCTTGAGATGGGGGATAAAGACCTCGTAGATGTCCAGTTCAGGCGCGATCTCCGTAACGATCCCCATGAGCAGGAGGAAGGTTCGCTCCAGGAGGACCCACTCTCTGGGGACGTGGAAGGTCCGTCCGATGTCCTTGAGGGTGATGTTCATCCGTTTCAGGGTGGCCATCTGCTCCATCCCTTCACGGATGGAGAATTTGAGGTTGCCCAGCTTCAGATTCTCCAGCCCGATCTCCTGATGGAACTTGTCGTGAAAATAGGAGACGACCCGATCGTAGACCTTGGGATCGGCCTCTATGGCGATGAAGCCCATCTTTCGCATGGCCTTGATGAGGCCCTGTGTGTCCTTGCGGACTCCCGCCTGCACGAATTCGACCATGCCCTCGCGGGTGGTCTCGGAGATCTCGCAGGCGGCGCCGAAGTCGATGAAGACGATCTCGGGACCCTGGGCGCTCTTTCGGACCAGCAGGTTTCCCGGATGGGGATCTGCGTGGTAGAAGCCGTGGTCCAGGATCTGGTGCGCCACGGACTCGATGAGGTGGGTGGCCACGGTCTCCCCATCGGTCCCCAGCGCCTTGAGCCCCTGGGTGTCGTTGATCTTGCAACCGTCGATAAATTCGGTCACCAGCACCTTGGAGGTGGAGTGCTCCTCGAAGAGGACAGGGGCCGTGATGCCGTGGAATCCCGCGAAGTTTTCGCGGAACCGGCGCATGTTGCGGGCTTCGATGGAGAAGTCGATCTCCTCGAGGAGGATGGAACGGATCTCTTCGTAGATGCGGTGGAGTTCCGCATCGGGGAAGAAGACCGAGATGATGGAGACGATCCGTCTGAAGGCGCGAAGATCCCGGGCGAGGATCCGCTCCAGTCCCGGATACTGGATCTTGACCACAACCTCTTCGCCGGTCTTGAGCACCGCTCGGTGCACCTGGCCGATAGAGGCCGCGGCGATGGGGTGTTTGTCGATGGAGGCGAGGACCTTCTCCGGTTTCTGCCCCCATTCGCCGGCGAGGCGCTGTTTCATGAGGGAGTAGTCCGTGGGCGTGATCTTGTCCTGGAGCACCGTGAGCTCATCACGGAAGGAGCTGGGCAGGGCCGTGGCCAGGATGGAGATGAGCTGCCCGAGCTTGATGTAGAGCCCTTTGAGCTTCATGAAGGCGTGACACAGGCGGCGGGCGTTCTTGCGATTGAGGGCCTCCATGTATCTGAGGCTGCGCTCGTGGGGGAGGAAGCGGACGCGGAAGGTCGCCCATTTGTAGGAGAGGATGATTCGTATCACCAGGAGGTACGCGCGGTATTGTCGGAACATGGCGGCTACTCGAGAAGATCTCCGTCTTCGGCGATCCTCCTGTAGATGGTGCGCACGGCGATGCCCAGGATGCGTGCCGCGTCCTTCTTGTTGCCCGCCGTGATCTTCAGCGTCTCACGGATGAGGCGTCGCTCCACCTCTTCGAGGGGAAGCCCCAGCGGGACGTTGATGGTGGCCTCTCTCAGGGGAGAGCCGTGGAGCTCCGGGGGCAGGTCCCCGATGGTGAGGATGTCCTCCCTGGTGAGCACCACGGCCCGCTCGAGCACGTTCTCCAGCTCCCTGACGTTTCCCGGCCAGTCGTGGGATGAGAGGATGTCCAGGGCGGCGGGGTCGATGCCCTGGACGCTGCGGCGGTT
>QKIM01000145.1 GCA_003249585.1 Deltaproteobacteria bacterium | reverse complement strand
GTGCACGGCGCCTGTGAACACGCGCTCCAGGACGATCTCCACGATCCCCAGGGCGACGCCCGCCGCCAGGGCGATGCGCAGGGGGAAGCGGGTCTCCATGTACCAGTAGGCGATGGCGGGCAAAAAGGAGACGAGGAAGAAGTTTTTCGAGAGGTTCTTGGAGAGCGCGGTTTCCATGGCCCTTTGGGTCTAACAGGTTCCGGGGCGATTGAAAAGCCCCGCCCTGCCCGCCTTGGTTCCGAGATTGCGGGCCGTGAAGTCAGCGGGTGCAGCAGCGGGTGTGCAGGGGGGCCCGTCTGCGGGCCGAGGTCACAAGGGCGTGCCGGGTGATGCCGCCGCTTCGCACGAGCTGCTCGACCAGGGTGATGACGGTCTGAGGCAGGAGATCCTGTGAGAAGGTTCGGTGGCCCCATCGGTAACGACGGGCGCTGTAGGAGAAGAGCAGCAGGTCCGCCCCGGCCGCGAGGGGCGCTCCGATGAGCCGCTTGAAGGAGAAGCGCCGCGCCACGCTGGACATGAGGAGATCGTCCGTGAGGACGGGGCCCGTGAATCCGAGACGCCGCCGGAGGTGTTCGAGTCCAGGCTTCGAGCAGGAGGTGGGCGCGAGGGGGTCCAGGACGGGGTCGATGAGGTGGGAGGCCATCACGGCGCTGGCGAGTCCCTTTTGGGAGAGCTCTCCGAAGAGGGCCAGCTCTGCGGTGCGTCGGGGGTGGTGGTGCCCAGGCAGCCCCGTGAGGATGTGGTGGGAGTCGCCCTTCGCCATCCCGTGGCCGGGAAAGTGTTTGAGGACGGTGTGGATCCCGTGGCGGCGGTGGGCGAGGATGAACAGGGAGGCCACCCGCCGGACGCGGAGGGGGTCGACTCCGAAGCTCCTTCGCATCCCGCCGATGACCGGGGAACGCGCTGAGACCTCCGGGGGGTTCAGGTCGATGACCGGTCCGAGGTTCATGGTGAACCCCAGGGCCTCGAGCTGGCGGGCCTGCCCCTCGTAGAGGGCGAAGATCCTGTCATCGCTCATGCGCGCCACCTCCTCGGGGGAGGGAGCGCCCACAAACCCCTTGGAGGCGGTGAGCCGCTGGACGGCGCCGCCCTCCTGGTCCAGGGCGAGGATGGCGCCTGGATGCATCGAACGCATGGCGGTCAGGAGCCGGCGGACCTGGGCGGGGTCTACGATGTTGTGGGCCATGAAGAGGACCCCGGCGATGCGGCGGCACGCGAGGTGTCCGAGGATGACGCGGACGCCGTGGTCCGTGACCGTCTGCCCGTGGAATCCCAGGAGGAGGAGCCCCCCGGCGGCCCTGCGGACCAAAGAGGTCTCCCGGGCGGGGCAGAGGTTGGCTGGGATGGGGGAAAGGGTGCGTCGCCGCGCGGGTTCTCCCGCGCAGGCGGTGAGGGAGCACAGGAGGCTGATGAACAGGATCTCTCTCACGCGGGGGGTGCCTCCAGGGGCGGCGCGGTCTCCACCGTGGTCCCGCAGTACTGGCAGGCGACCTTTCCATGGTGCACCCCGAGGATGCCGCCGCAGGAGGCGCAGCTCCCCTCGTGGGACATGGTGGCGTAGAGGTCGCGGTGGACCAGGCGGGCGTGGACGCGGTCGTAGACGGCGGCGATGATCTGGTGGCCGGCCAGATAGGCAGCGATGTCCGTCGCCTCGCCGTAGCTGGTGTCCAGCTCCTTGGTGAGCTCGGCCAAAGAGAGCTCGCCCTTCTCCTTGAGGAGCGCCTCCAGGGACCTCGGGTCCTTCTCGCCGAAGTGGAGCTTGCACAGGGGCGTCCAGATCTTCCTGAGCGCCACCAGGGAGACGAGCAGGGGGGCCGTGAGGACGAGCAGGATCTGCAGCAGGGTGTAGAGCTTGCCCTTGCGGAGCTCTTCGGCGAAGGCGATGAGGGCGATACCCAGTCCCCCGAGAACCGCCAGGGTCACGCCGCCCATGAAGACCCCCGAGACCAGTCCGCTGCCTTCGAAGGTCTCAAGGCCGAGGAACACGACTCCCAGCAGGACGGCGTAGAAGAAGGCGCCCATGGCCGCCGTGGTGAGGAAGGCGGCGATGCCCTCCACCACGAAGGGGACCGGCTTGTCCCGCGCTACTCCCGGATTGAAGGGATCGCGCAGGGTCCGGATCACCATCTCCATGAGGTCGAAGGAGCCGTTGGGTGTCTTGACGTCGCGGCGGTTTCTGCGCCGCCTCGATCGGGAGTCCGTCCCCGTCTCCCCGACGGGCGCCATCGGCTTCCGGGAGGCCGAGAAGGGGGTGCCGCAGTAGGCGCACTCCAGGAGCGCCTGTCCCACGGTCACCGTGGAGCCGCCTCCACAGGAGGGGCACACCTTGAGCTGCTCACGCATGGCCGCGGTCTCCATGGAGACGATGGAGCCCTCAGCATAGTCGGGGATGACCGGGAGGTTGGGGTTCTGTCTGAGGATGTTCTCCAGTTGAGCGTCGGAGAGCTGGACGGAGGCGGCCAGTTCCTTCAGGGAGAGCGCTCCCTGGGCGTTGACCTTCTCGACGATGACGTCGACGCCGGCGCCGAACTGCCACGCGATCTCCCGCCGGTGCCAGTAGATGAGGGCGGGCAGGCCCAGCAGCCCGAAGAGCAGGAACTCGGTGCCGGGGATCATGAAGGGGATGGTCAGGATGGGCATCACGGCCAACTGGACGTAGTAGGCGTTGCGCTTCCAGGCGGCGAATCCCTTGCGCTGGAGGTAGGCGAAGTACAGGTAGAAGAGGATGTAGACCGGGTTGGTCAGAAAGCTCAAGAGGGCGTTGGAGTCCCCTGGTGCCCGGAAGTTACGCTCGTTCCACCAGTATACGGTGGGACCCCAGAGGATGGCCGCCAGGGCGATGGGGTACAGCCAGTTGGCGGCAGCCGTGAGGCTGATGGCGCGTCGCGCGGGGAGGAAGAGGGCCACCAGGGCCAGCAGCAAAAGCACGGCGAAGGTGATGAGGGTGATCCTCCCCTGGACGGTGAGCTCGCGGACAGAGGAGGTGCCTCCATTACGGGCGATGCCTTCAAAGGGGAAGGTGAGGGTGAACTCCACATGCTTTCCGGGCTTGATGTGCTGCTTCGTAGCGACGAACCGGATGCTGTTTTTGCCCGTGGTTACCGTGCCTTTGACCGTTTCGGAGTAGTAGTAGGCGTTTTTGACCTTGAGCCTTTTGGGGTCCATGGTGTCGGGGACGCGCCAGGTGATGTCGAGAGCCGTGACGGTGAGATTCCAAAAGGAGGCGGGGCACTGCCACACGAAGACGCCGTCGCGCCCTTCCCGGCGGTGGGGATGGAGGATCCGGTAGGAGAGGTAGAGGACCTGTTTTCCGGGCTTGAGGTTAAGCAGGTCGATGTTGGCCCAGTAGTCGCCGGTCCGCAGGCGGAAGGGGAGCACAGGGCCGTTGGGGCCGTCGGCACGAAAAACGACCCGGTCGATGCGCTGCCGCAGGAGGAGATTGTCCGTTCCTTCGGGCATGGGGAGGAGGCGGGTCAGAGCGCCGCCGCGCTTGAGGTCGAGGGTGATGGTCTCCTCCACGTCTACCCATCCTTTGGGCGAGAGGTGGTTCGTGACGGTGAAGGATGCGCTGCCGGTGGGCTGGGGCCTGCGCCCGCAGGAGAGCAGGGCGAGGAGGCCGGCGAGGACAATGCTGGGGTATTTCATGGGCTGCTCCAGGGGTTGAATGGACCCCGTAACTATAGTGATAATGAGCATAATATAAAGGAAATTTCACTGATTCAGCCGTTTGGGGTAGAAAAGCAGACGGCCCCCTGCGGTGCGAAGCGGGGCAAGGGAGCTGGAGAAGGTGAGGGCGGGGATCGCCCCCAACTGCCTGTCAGACGCTGTTTTGCATTGAGTTTCCCGCCCCGGTGATGGTACACTCGCCGGGTAAGGCCCCAAGGGCCACTTCACCCCCGAGAGGAGAGCCGATGACGTCCCACAGTTTCTTCGCCGTGATCACCCTGATAAGTCTTGGTCTTTTTGCATGCAACAAGGGAGGCGGAGACACCGGCTCGGGCAAGATGGTCAACAGGGGAAGCGTTCAGCAGGTGATCGGTTCCCATCAGAGCGATGTACAGCAGTGCTATGAGAAGGGGCTGCTCGAGGACGCCACTCTCGCCGGCCCGCTCAAGGTGAGCTTCGAGTATGACCGCGGTGGAGCCGTCACGCAGTGCAGCGTGTCCCAGAACCTCGCCGTCGAGAAGGTGGGGACCTGTGTCTGCGAGCGCATCCGCGCGTGGAAGTTTTCGTCTTCCTTCGAGCCCAAAAACACCGTCGCCTATTCATGGGATCTCAAGCAGACCACGCCGGCCAAGGTGGAGGTCGGGATCGCCGCCTCCGACACCCAGGTGATCCAGACCAACCAGACCATCGTGGTGAAGTGCTACGAAGCGGCGCTCAAAAAGGATCGGGAACTTCAGGGACCGCTCGGTGTCGCCATCCACCTCGCGGGCGACGGCACCGTGAGCCAGTGCGAGCTCAAGCAGCAGCTCTCCGACGAGAGC
>QKIM01000464.1 GCA_003249585.1 Deltaproteobacteria bacterium | reverse complement strand
GTGATCAGTGTTTAGGGGCGGACTACCCCCGAATCTGGTTTTCTGGCGGCAAAGGTTTTCACGTGGGGGTTCCACATCAGATTCTTGAGATTGAACCTTCTGTGACACTCCACGAAACGTTTAGGACAGCTGCCGATATCGTCGTCGATGAAACCGGCGTGGACAGCGTAGACCCAGCCCTCTATTCCACGAGGCGGCAACTCCGGCTGCCAAAGTCAATCCACCCGAAATCAAAGCTGTTCAAGCACGAGCTTGATCCAAATCGGTTTTTGTCGATGGAGATCGATGAGATCCTTGAACTCGCCAAGACGGAATCCAACTACCAACCGCAGTATGACCCTGCTCCAACGGAGGGGGGCAGGCTGTGGTGG
Organism: Deltaproteobacteria bacterium; assembly: GCA_003249585.1. Classification (GTDB taxonomy): domain Bacteria; phylum Myxococcota_A; class Polyangia; order HGW-17; family HGW-17; genus SZUA-580. Next base: position 4,123 of record QKIM01000464.1, on the reverse strand, counting down.
ACTCAAGTGCTTGCTACCTATGTAGGCAAGAAGGCTCGGCAGGGGACACATGCTCCTACCGCCACTAGTGCCGTGGAAGCTCCAGAGGGTAACCCACCCTGTATCGAGCACCTTCTCAAGAATCCTCCTCCCGAGGGTGTCCGTAACAAGGCGACAATGAACTTCGTGTCCTTTTTCAAGGACAAAGGGATATCAAAGGCCGAGGTAGAAATAATGGCAGAGCAGTGGTGTCGTGACCTCTACCAAGGGCCAGCGGACCAATTAGGTGCCGTTGTCGCTAGCGTGAAGAAGGTCGTCAACTCCGTCTACAAAGGGGATTACACGTGGCAATGCTCCTACATGTGGGGCGAGTTCAAAGACGACCCGTCATTTTCATGCAATTCCGCCACGTGCCCTTGGGTATCCGACATCATCAACATCACCAAGATTCCGCTCGATCGAGACCGGGCAGACAAAGCCTGGGAATACATCATCACCAAGGACAAAGACCGTTTCTTTGAGATGAGCGGCCAACTTGTCGTCCGCGTGGGTAATCGCCAGCATGTCCAGTTCGTCGCAATCGACAACGACGGTAGAGGGCGCCGCCTTCTCGCAGCGCACATGCCAGACCATGTTTCTTTTGTTAAAGATGAGAAAGTGGAGAACGAGGGGGACGAGCCTGAACAAAAGGTGGTCAACCCGCCCAAAGCCACGCTGGAGGCTATGTGCGCCAAACCGCCACTCCAGAAGCTCAAACCGATCAAGAAGGTTGCTAGAGCTCCGTACGTGACAGCCAAGGGTGAGCTGGTTGGCAAGCAGGGATATCACCCCGAAGCACAGGTCTGGTACACCGGTGAGGTCGGTGAGATCACGCCAATCATGGAACGGGAGACGTGCCTGGAGATCATCCGCGACGCCTACATCGACTTTCCTGTCAAGAGGGAACACTACCCCAGGTTGCTCATGTTTGTGTTCGCTCTGGTCCTTTCCGAGGCGATCAATGGGCCAAGCCCTCTCTTCAACTTTTCCTCTGGACCACCAAATGTTGGAAAGACCAAAATTGCAAAGCATTCGTTCACACTGATGGGTGTTAGGTTCGTAGTGCTCGCCTTCTCGAAGGATGAGGAGGTGTTGAAGAAGGCTGTTGCAACGGCGATGCGGGCCCATCCGGTCGCTATTCTTTTCGACAACGTTGTCGGTACCATTGGTGGCGGTTGGTTCGAGGCGATGCTCACCGCAGAATCCACATCGATCAGGCTCCTTGGCGGCAACACCTTCATCGAAGTGCCAGGGAGCCTCATAAAGGCGATGACATCCAACTCACCGAAGTCAACGCGTGATGCAGCGCATCGGACCGTGGAGATTTTTATACTGGATGTCCCTGGACGCACGGCCAATGATTTCAGACACTACGATATCAAGGCATATCAACGGCAGGCTGGAGCTCAGTTCCGCAATGCGGTGTTCGGATTGATCATGCAGTGGGTCGAAGCGGGAATGCCCAGCGCTACGCGCATCACGAACGACAAGTTCTATGAGTTCGAATCCCTTCTTGGTGGTCTCCTTGAATACCACGGCATCAAGTACGATCTCATAACAGAGCCCCAGAAACAGTCGGTCGAAGAGATGGAGGCAAAATGGGAACAGTGGGCGGAGTCCATGCAGGGGAGAGGGTGGTTTCGCGCGGCTGATCTCCTTCTTGATGGTGAAGTGCCCGAGGAGTTTTGGTTCATCAGTCGTTCCAAGGTAGGGCTCGGTCGGGCTCTCTCCAAGCGGGCTGATGATGGGCAAGGTCGGCTCCGCCTTCTCAAGCGTGAGGACTCGAACAAGGTGAAAGAATTCTGCGTTGCCGGGGATGCGGGGGATAAGAACGCCAAGAATTTATCCCCGGCAGGTCATCCCAGCGTTGATATACCTGCTTTCTCGGGTGATACGGGTGATAAAAACCTTCATCCAGAGAAAAAAAATCAAAGTGGGAATCTTCACCCCCCTGTGAATTATATGGCGGAGTGGGAATCATCCCCCGCATCACCCGGCAAACCAGCTCAAATGCTTGTAGCACAATGGTCGGGGATATCTAGGCGAACCCAAGAAGCCATCCCCGGGTCTGATCTATCCCCGGCAGATGTCGCCTGTTTATTCTGGCGCCACTTCGGACCGGGTATCGACATCTCTGAACATGCGGCAGTCGAGCGACTGCAAGTTTCCTACAGGCTGATCCGCGATTCTGCGAGGGGACGCCTCCCTGGCGGTTTCACGTTGCGCAGCAGAGAGGCCGATGCAGCCATGCCCTTCATGACTTACCGCATTTTCAACCATGCCCTCGAAACCAGCGACCTGAGCGGACTCTCCGAGGAAGACCTTCTTGTCCTGCTGGAGCATGAGCTCGTGTCCGAATCCGAGCCCGACGAAGACGGCGAAATAACACTGCTGGTAACCCAATAACCAAATCCCCCGGGGGCCTGTGTGCTCCCGGGGTACTCCTGAAGGAGAAATCTAATGTTTAACAATATTGATACTACCATATCCGACCTTACCGCAGGCTACGGCCTCGACACCTGCCCCAGGGGCGCACTTAACGAGCTCCTGCATCGCCAAATTGAGTTCATGGAGTCCCTGGTCACAGAGCGACGCGATGAGCTCATGGCGTTCAACTTGGACAGCACTCCCTCACTGAAGCCGGCAGCCGAAGAGGCAGTAACACGGGCCTACAGCCGCCTCTCTAGGCTGCAATTTGAGCGAGAGGAGTACATCGCAGAGCAAGGGCCAGCCATACTGGCCTATCTGGTGGGGCTGTACCTAAGGCTGTCCACGCTGATTCGGCTGATCGAGGAGGAGGTGGAGCGATGAAAACGAACACTCATTTACTCACCACCCTCCCCCGCCCCGAGTGGGCACGGGACATCCCTGCCGACCAACCGCTCTACGAGCTCATCGAGGCGGTTGATGTGCCATCTGAGGGAGAGGAGTATTTCCCCCTCCCCATCGAGGATTACCCCGAGGTGATGACTGTGGAGGAGCTGGCCGAGCTCCTCAGGATCGAACGGAAGACCATCTACCACCTCATCCAGAAGGGCGAGATCCCCGGCGTCCGCAGGATAGGAAAACAGATTCGCATCTCGAGATCTGCTGTGCTACGGTATCTGGAGGAAGGTAACGGCGCACCCGAAAGGAGGCGAAGATGGTAGTACGCCGTGAAACCCGAGAACGTAGCGGACGGACGGAAGAGACTATCAGGATCGATGTCACCATCCCGACCAGAGACGGAAGAACAAGGCGAATCAGGAAGAAGGCCCCCATCCAGAACATGAAAGCGGCCAAAGAGCACGAACGGCAGTTGATCAAGGAAGCACTCGACTACCTACATCGTCCGCAGAAGGACGCGTTGGAAGTCCCGCCCATCACCTTCAAGGAGTTGGCCGAGGAGTTCATGGAAAACCACGCCTACGTGCACAACAAGCCCACCTCGATCCGGGCCAAGAAGAAGAACTTCCGCCTCCACCTGCTTCCACTGCTGGGCGACAAGTTGGTCAAGGACATCGACAAGGCCACGATCACACAGGTCACCCGTGTGCTTGTCAACAAAATCTCGAAGAGAACCGGTCAGAAGCTCTCCTCAAAGAGCGTGAACAACATCCTCAGCACCCTGCACAAGACATTGAGCTACGCGGAGGAGATGGGTTACCTCGACCATGCCCCCCCACAGGTGCGCTGGCTCAAGGTGCGGTCGCCCGAGATGAAGATCATCGATCTTGAGACCTGCCAGCGGATTGCGGCAGCGGCCCCCTACCCCTTCGATATCATGATCACGTTGGCGTACCGTACGGCGATGCGCAAGGCTGAACTCATGGCATTGTATAGAGGTTCCGTCGACTTTGTATCCAAGAGGATCTACGTGCGCCATGCCTTCTCCGACGCGGAGTTGAGCACACCGAAGGGATGGAAGGAACGCATGATTCCCATCACCCAGGACACGATGGTGTGGCTTCGAAAGGTCAGGCCCACGAGCAGCCCGTTCTTCTTTACCCAGGAGAACGGTCAGCCGTGGGACGCCAACCGCATGGCCAAGGCCCTCTACGCCGCCTGTGACGCGGCTGGAGTTCCTCGTATCGGCTGGCACACCCTGCGCCATTCGGCAGCGTCT